>JBGSTR010000146.1:0-3703 GCA_041736365.1 Chromatiaceae bacterium
ACCACGGAGATCGCCTGTTCGCCCATCTGGTGGCCCGCGCACGCGCCGGCTATCCGCGGGTCGCCAGCGGCCGTTTCGGCGCCGACATGCAGCTCAGCCTGACCAACGACGGTCCGGTGACCTTTTGGATCGAGGCGTGACCTGGGGAAACGCTGATTTAAAGCGTTTCCCGTCCGGGCCAGGGATGGCCCGGTATTTTCAAGCGCCGTAAGGACTTGAAAATGGAGCGGTACGGGAGTCGCGCCTCTCGGGCCGCGAGCTGATCAAATGCCAAGACGGCATTTGATCAGCGTTTCCCTACGGCTCTCGACCCGCCGGGTCTATGGCCGGCCGGCGAGCCTGTGGTCTAATGCCCGCTGAGCAACCGGTAAACGACCCCCGCAATGGACTTCGAGACGACCCACCGCACCGCCGAGGTCGAGCGCACCACGTTCGAGACCCGGATTCGCGTCCGACTCGATCTGGACGGCTCCGGCCGCTCCAGCTTCGACACCGGGGTGCCGTTCCTGGAGCACATGCTCGACCAAGTCGCCCGCCACGGGCTGATGGACCTCGAGATCGAGGCCGCCGGCGATCTGCACATCGACGCCCACCATACGGTAGAGGACATCGGCATCACGCTCGGGCAGGCCATCCGGCAGGCCGCGGGCGACAAGCAGGGCATTCGCCGCTACGGTCACGCCTATGTGCCGCTCGACGAGGCGCTGTCGCGGGTGGTCGTCGACCTTTCCGGGCGCCCCGGTCTGGTGTATGAGGTTGCATTCACGCGCTCGATGATCGGCACGTTCGACGTCGATCTGTTCCACGAATTCTTTCAAGGGCTGGTCAATCACGCGGCGATGACGCTGCATGTCGACAACCTGCGCGGCACCAATGCCCACCATCAGGCCGAGACGGTGTTCAAGGCCTTCGGCCGGGCGTTGCGCATGGCCGTCGAGCCCGACCCGCGAGCGCCAGGCCTGATGCCATCGACCAAAGGGTCGCTCTGAACGCGCCCTAGCCGGGCGCCGCCCCGTCGGGTAGCGCCGATTACCGACCTTCCGCCGGAGAAACGCCCCGTGCTGCTGATACCCGCGATCGACCTCAAGGATGGCCGTTGCGTGCGTCTGCGCCAGGGTCGGATGGATGACGAGACGGTGTTCTCCGACGACGTCTTGGGGATGGCGGAACGCTGGGTCGAGGCGGGGGCAAGGCGCCTTCACCTGGTGGATCTGAACGGTGCCTTCGCCGGCGAGCCGGTCAACGGCGAGGCCATTCACGCCATTGCCGCGGCTTATCCCGAGCTGCCGATCCAGGTCGGCGGGGGCATTCGCGACGAGGCGACTATCGAGGCCTATCTCGCCGCCGGGGTCAGCTATTGCATCATCGGCACCCAGGCGGTAAAAGAGCCGGCCTTCGTCGCCCGCGCCTGCCGGGCCTTCCCCGGTCACGTCATCGTGGGTCTGGACGCCAAGGACGGCCAGGTCGCGATTCAAGGCTGGGCCGAGCTGACGGAATATCGGGTCGAGGAGCTTGCGCGGCGTTTCCAGGACGACGGCGTTGCCGCCATCGTCTACACGGACATCGGTCGCGACGGTATGCTGAGCGGCCCGAATGTCGAGGCTACGCGCGCCTTGGCGGAGCGCATCTCGGTGCCGGTGGTCGCCTCCGGCGGGATCACCGGGCTAGAGGACGTGCGCGCACTGGCCGAAATTGCGGCCAGCGGCATCCTCGGCGCCATCACCGGCCGCGCCATCTACGAGGGCACGCTGGATTTCGCGGCGGGGCAGGCCCTGGCGGATCGTATCTGCGGGCGCTAAGGAAGCGCTGATTTGATGCCGTCCCGGCATTTGATCAGCTCGCGGTCCGAGAGGCGCGACTCCCGAACCGCTCCATTTTCAAGCCTTGGCGCGCTTGAAAAAACCGGGCCATCCCTTGCCCGACGGGAAACGCTTTAAATCAGCGTGTCCCCAACCGGCGGCGGCGCCGGAGTTTGCGCAACGCTCATCGGAGATCACTTCCATGACTGAAGACTGGCTCGACGCGATCCGCTGGGATGCCACCGGTCTGGTCCCGGCGATCGCCCAGGAAACGGGCACCGGCACCATCCTGATGATGGCCTGGATGAACGCGGAGGCGTTGCGGCTCACCCGGGAAAGCGGGCACGTGGTATATTGGTCCCGCTCCCGCGGTCGGCTCTGGCACAAGGGCGAGGAATCCGGTAACCAGCAGGAGGTGCGCTCGATTCGGCTCGATTGCGACGCGGATGTGATTTTGTTGGAGGTCGAGCAGCGCGGCGGCATTGCTTGTCACACCGGACGCCACAATTGTTTCTTCCGCACCCTCGACGACTCGGGCCAATGGGTCGAGAACGCAACCGTGCTGAAGGATCCGGCAACCATGTACGGCCGATCATGACCCGCCCGGTGTGTGTCGCGAGCGCCGGAGTCCGGCGATGAACGACGTCCTCGAACGCTTGTCCGAAGTCCTGGAGGCGCGAAAGCGGGCAGACCCCGACGGCTCCTACGTGGCCGGGCTCTACGCCAAGGGCTTGGACGCGATTCTCAAGAAGATCGGAGAGGAGGCCACGGAAACCGTCATGGCTGCGAAGGACGGTGTACCGGATCGAATCGTGAGCGAGGTCGCCGATCTCTGGTTTCATAGCCTGGTGCTGCTCGCTCATCAGGGCCTCGCACCAGGGCAGGTGCTCGCCGAGCTCGACCGTCGATTCGGCCTCTCGGGGCTGGAGGAGAAGGCAAGCCGTCCTGCCGCCGACCGGTAATGCGGTTGCCGCGGCGATTGGGGTATGATCGAGCGCCGGCCGTCTAGGAAACGCTGATCAAACGCCTTCCAGGCATTTGATCAACGCCATTTTCAAGCGCTTAATGCGCGTGAAAATGCCGGGCTATCGCCGGACCGGACGGGAACGCAAGCAACCAGCGTTTCCCTGGCACGGCCGGAAAGTTTCAACAGGCTGAAGCGCATGGCGAAGGCGGTTTCTCGCTGCCTCGCCGACGCTTCGTCGAGACCGCCGCGCATCTGGCGGTACGGAGGAAGAGATGGGACTCGGTGGTATCAGTATTTGGCAGCTCCTGATCGTGCTGGTCATCGTATTGCTGCTGTTCGGCACCAAACGCCTTAAGAATATCGGCGCGGATCTCGGCAACGCGGTCAAGGGCTTCCGCAGCGCCATGAGCAACGCGGACAAGGACGACGAGTCCGAGCCGAAGCAAATTGAGCCAACGGCGGCGAACCGCACCGCCGCCGAGGAGAGCGCGCCGCGCGCCACCGGCAGCGTGCCCGACCAGGAAAAGCCTAAGGTCTAGGCGGCAGCGACCGCCGGCAAACCGCTATGTTCGACGTCGGCTTCTGGGAGCTGGTGCTGATCGCCGTGGTGGCGCTTGTGGTCATCGGACCCGAGCGCCTGCCGAAGGTTGCGCGCATCGCCGGCATGTGGGTCGGCCGCGCGCGCCGCACCCTGGCGTCGGTCAAGAGTGAGATCGACCGCGAGCTCAAGGCCGAAGAGCTTAAGGAGATCCTGAACAAACAGGCGCGCAGCAACCCGCTCGAGACCCTCATCGAGGATCCGTTGAAGAACGAGGTCAAGCCCGCCCAGCGACCCGCAACGCAAGTGCAGCCCGGGGCCACGGACAAGGACCTGCCCGGTTGATCCGTCGCATACCGGCTCGGCCCGCGGACCGGGCGCCGGTGGCCGGCAAGACCG
>JBGSTR010000174.1:0-20050 GCA_041736365.1 Chromatiaceae bacterium
GCTTCCGATTCGGTGATGATGAACCGTCTCAAGGCAGCACCTGCTGGGTGAGTTCAGGAATGCGCCTATTTTAACCACATCCTACTGTTATGTAACGGAATTTCGCCATCCTTCGTTCGTTCCGATCACGGAACCAGGTACATCAAAATATCCTAGATTACATTTGAACCAGGCCGCATGTTCACGTAGCGTCCAACTTCGCGGCGACCAGGAAGCACCGGGTACAGGGACATCGTTCAGCGAACCAACGGAACGACAAGCAATTCAATGAGTCACCGCATGCGGTTCACCTCGGCTCGCTGTGATGCCGAGCAACGATAGGAAACCCTGACCATGCATATCCTGAGTAAATACCTCTCATTATTCGCCGCAGCCGCGTTTTGGGTGCCTTCGGCTGGCGCTGCCGACGCCTTTTTTGATTCGGAGCACTTCTCGGGCTCCGGCAATTGCGGCATTTGCCACAACAACCTATTCGACGCCAATAGCAACGACGTCTCCGTTGAATCCGAATGGTCCGCGACCATGATGGCCAACGCCGCGCGAGACCCTCTATGGCGGGCCAAGTTCGCAAGCGAGCTCATCCGAAATCCGGCGCTCACGGATGTGCTCAACAACAAGTGCACGCGCTGCCACGCACCGATGGCCAACGAGGAATCCTCGTACTTCCCCGGCGACACGGAATTCTTCGGCGCCGGCTTCGCCAACCCGAGCAATCTCTACCACGACGCGGCCATGGACGGAGTGAGCTGCACCCTCTGCCATCAAATCGCCGACACCGCAGCCCTGGGTACGCCGGACGGGGCTTCGGGTCACTTCGTAATCGAAGAATTCGCCAATCCGTTCGACCGGCCCGCCTTTGGGCAATATTCGAATCCGCGTGTTAACCCGATGCGCAACAACGCCGTGTTCACGCCGCGGCATTCAGCCCACGTGTCGGACTCGGCAATCTGCGCCACCTGTCACAATCTGATGACGCCGGTGCTGGATAGCCGTGGCGAGGTGATCCCCGGCGCCGAGTTTCCGGAGCAGGTGGTCTACACCGAGTGGGAGAACAGCACCTTCGCCGATGGTCGGAGCGAGGCGAGCACCTGCCAGGAATGCCACATGGCTCGCGCCAACGGGGTTAGGATCGCCAATCGGCCGCGTAATCTGCCTAGACGCAACAACTTTGCGCGCCACGGTTTTTACGGCGGAAACACCCTGATGCTCGACATCCTCGGCGCCAACCGGAACGCGCTCGACGTCGCTGACGGGGACTTCGCCGCAGCCATCGATGCCACGCGAGCGACCCTGAAGAGCGCGGCCGACTTGGTGATCGAAGAGGCGACGATCAGCGCCGGAGAGCTACTGGTGCGCGTTCGCATCACCAACAACACCGGCCACAAGATACCGACCAGCTACCCGTCGCGACGCATTTACGTGCATCTGACGGTCGCCGATCCGGCGGGCAACATGCTGTTCGAGTCCGGCCGATTGAACAAGGCCACCGGACGCGTCGTCGGCGTCAAAGCGGATTCCGGCTCCGGCTACGAGCGCCACTTCGCCAGCGAGATCACGAACCCCTACCAGGTGCAGGTCTATGAGGCGATCATGGGCGACTCGGACGGCAACCAGACCTACACCCTCCTGCGCGCCTCGAAATACCTAAAGGACAATCGCATTCCCCCGCGCGGATTTCCAATGCGATCCGCCCCCGCGGAGGTCGCCGTCATCGGCGTCGGCAACGACCCCGACTTTGTTGCGGGCAGCGATCGGGTGACCTACCGCGTCCGGCTCCCCGCCGGAACCGCGCGCGTCGTCGTGAATGCCGAGCTGAATTACCAGACGCTCGCGTACGGCTACCTGCTCGATCTCAAGCAAGACGCCGCAGACCCAGCCGTAAAGCGTTTCCTCGACCTGTATGACGCGTCGTCCGTGCGCGTGGAGACCATCGCCTCGGATGGCATCCGCGCCTGGGCAAGCGGTATCTAGGGAGCTCAAAGGCAGGGGCCCAAGCGCCCCTGCCGGACGCGGACGGCCGGCGCGGCGGTGCTGCCCGCGCTGCGAAGTGACTCCGTTCCGATTCAGCACCGACCGACGGTCGGTGCCATATTTCAAGCTTCCCGTTCGACAAGCGTACGAGCACCATCGACGAACAGCGGTCCGAGCTACCTTGAGTACGGCCCTCCGGGTGTCCCAGTCGTCTTCCGACGCGTCATCTCCCACCGCATGGGACCTATTCAAATGTCCTCGAAAAAACGACGAGGTGATAAGAAAGCGGGCCGAAAGGACACGGCGGCATGACAATTCGTATTGATTCTATACACGCTCAGGTAATGAAGGAAGCATTGCGATACCTTGTCGATCGTTTCGCGCGCGGCGCTAAAGAAGGGTCCCCTAATCGATTTTTCTTTAACGCGCGTTGAGAATACTCAATCAGCAGAGATTACCCAAAAATCGCGGATCGATGCCCCGATCGATATCTGCGCACTGAATCACAGAATAACTTCTTCTGACTCGAAGCAAAAAATCTCTTTTCTTCTAGGGCCTTATAAGCCCGTCCGAACGCGCCGTACCACCCGATAACGCTTTGTCACCAAGCTCCTTTGCGCTCTTCGCTCGGGGAGTGCGGGCACTAAAAGTCATACATTTTTGTTTGGGATCAATTTTCCGTTCAAATGCGGTAACGGAATTGTGACTCACGTCTACCCTTTTCTATGTGCTCTATGTGCGCTGTCGGGAACGCGGCGCGTAAAGCGAAGCCACTGGAAAAAGGGATCATGCGCGGTTCATCCGCCGTTAAGGAAATCGATATCGAGCCCGCGTCGTCAAGACAGGACGTCCAGGACTTCAGTATCGCGTGGGATGACGTGGCCGACTGTCGCCGTTGCGCCATGCGGGAGCAGAGTCTGTTCTCCGCCCTGCGCGGGTCCGACTTCGAGCAGATCCTAGTGCCCGTCAAGTGCGCAATCGTGCCGGCCGGCACCACGATCTATCGAGAGGATGCGGCGGCAGACGCCGTCTACACGGTCCGATGGGGCCTGATTAAGCTCATTAAACGCTCTCCGGAAGGGACCACCCGAATCGTGCGCCTGCTCGGTACCGGCGCGGCGGTCGGACTGGAATCTCTCAAGGCGGGTGTCTACTGGCATACCGCCGCCGCGATGCAGCAGACCGGCCTGTGTCGCGTTCCATTCAAGCTCGTCGACGCGCTGCAGACTCGCAATGCGCTGCTGGAGGATCGGCTGATCGCTCAATGGGGTCAGTACATGAGTTACGCGGACCGCTGGATCGTTGGCTTGTCGGTTGGTCCAGTGAAGACACGTGTCCAGCGTCTAATTGAGCTACTGCTCGAGATCACGGACAACGGAGCAGGCGAGATTGAGATGCCGAGCCTTGAGGACCTCGGGGCGATTCTCGGGACCTCCCAGGAATCGGTCAGTCGCGCCATGGCGGAGCTCAAACGTGCAAAGGTGCTGACGCGGATTGCGCCGCGCACCTACAGCTGTGACTACGGGGCGCTGCGATGCTGATTCGTTCGGCGTCCGACGTTCAGTCGGCTCAGCGACGGATCCGTCGCAGGGCCGGGGCACACACGAGCGGCGTCCGCGGCGGCGTTTTTTTACGTAGAAACATCAGCAAAGAGGAACATTCCAATACGCCACTATACCACCTGCCACCATGCGGCAAGTGGCCGTGAGCGGGCCGTTGGGCTCGCGGTTGAGGTCTTTCGAGACTGTCGCAAACAGGAAAGGGTCTGGCAGTTTCGCAAAGAAGAGGGAGACGGTTGGCCAGGGACGGAAGGGATAGCGAGTGACTCAAAGTCGGTCGCGACGATAGAAATCTTGGAGGGAATCATGAGATCGAAACTACTACCACTGTGTGCCGCGGCGCTGCTGGCGTGTGCCAGCGGCGCCTCGGTCGGCGACGACGGCGTGCTGATCAATAAAAGCATGTCGCGGACCATCAAGGTGCCGGTCTTTGCGCAGGAGAATGTCAACGCGCATGTTCCGGAGGCGGAGCACGCATTCACCGACATGCTGCTGTTCTACGTGCCGATGCAGGCCGCGAGCGGCGCTACCGCCGACGGTCTGGCCGCAGACGACACGAAGGACGATCCGCGCGACTACATAGACATAGACGAATACACGGTGGAAACCCTGCCGGTTGCCAAACCGCTGGTTAATACCTTTATCTACGGTCCCACCATTGAGGTCGAGCACACCGCGTTCGGCCACAGCTTCATGGATACCTACGCGGCGGTGAGCCTCGACGACGGCATGACCTGGAAGCAGACCAACCTGTCCCAGTCCGCCGACCAGAGCTCATTTAATCTGGACACGGACCATGTGCCCGGCACCGACGACGATGTGGAGCACCACATTCCATCCGGTCATACCGTGCTCCTCGCGGAAGACGGCGTGGAAGGCTGGCACATGCCCGGCTACAACATGCCCTACAGCAACGGCTGTACCGACTGCCACGGCGAGACCCTGCAAGGCGCGAAAGACGTATCCTGCTACGCCTGCCATGGCAATGTCTGGGACGAGGCGGACCCGGTCGAGGTGGGGCCGACCATTCGGGAAGCGGAGTGGGAAGACAGCAGCGGCGGCAAGTTGTCGGTCGAGGGCGAAAACGCTCCCATCAACAAGCTGGTCGAAGTGGTCAACGCGGTGACGAAGGAGGTGCTCGGCACGGATCTACCGAGCCGCACCGGCTACTGGGAAATCGAGGAGAATAACCTCGGCACCGCCCCCTGCAGAATCGCGGCCGTGGCTGACGGCATCGAAGGCCCGTCGATCGTGCCGAAGAACACCCCAGAGGAATGCGAGGGCGTCATCGAGCCCGAGGTTGACCTCACCGATTATCCCGGCGGCACCTACAACGTGTTCCAGGCGTCGTCCGGCAACAAGGTCCTGGTCGCCTGGCCGAGCCGCTTCTGCAGCCAGGGACAGCCCGCCTACTCATTTGCCTACGATGGCGACGACAGCGACATCATCGCGTCCGATCCGGACAAGGCGGCAGAGCTCATCGCCAAGCGCAACGCAGTCGCCAGTCTGCTTGACATCGACGTGACCAAGGACCTGTACCTGTCCGACCTGTTCGAGGTCTCCGGTTCCCAGGGCTCCATCGACTTCGCCGACGAAAGCTATCCGCAGGCGGGCGTGGTGCCGTTCGGTTGCGTCTGGACGGCACGCGGCGTGCTGCTGCCCGGCGACGATCCGCGGACGGCCGATGTGGCCGAACAGACCCACATGGTCTGGACCAAGGCGGAGCGACTGACCTCCGGTCGGCGCGACCCCAACCGCATCGAGGTGCAAGGCCTCAAGGGTGCGGGCTTCGTAATCACCTGGCAGGAAGACCCCGACGGGTTGCGCCCGGGCCAGGGCGAAGGCCCCGGCGAGGGCTGGAGCGGCGCGGTCGCCCACGACAAGACCGATGTCTGGTACTCCTTTATACCGTGGGAGTATTTCGACCTGGTCGAGAATCCTGACGATCCGACGGGCACTCCCGTCAACATCGCCGATCATGTGCTCGGCAATCAGGACACCACCGACGAAGCGGATGGCGGCAGGCCCCAGGTCTACGTACCGATGGCCATGCCCATGCGCCTGACCAACAACGACAAGTGCGGTCCGGAGTACAACCCCACTTACACGGACGCGGACGGCAACACCGGCGGGATCACCGATCCTACCGACAAGAAGTACTTCAGCTACTGCAACTATGTCGTGGCGAAGAATTACGGCTTGCAGGACTTCTGCGCCAATACGGTGGAGATTCCACAGGGTAAGGACGGCACCTTGGGCTCGATCTGCGTCAATGCGGAGGGGTTGCCCAATATCGCCAACACCGCGGCCACTCGCCCGCGCACCGCGCTCCAGGGCTACGATTCCGACGGCGACGGCGCCGTGGACAGCGGCTGGGTGATCGTGGCGACCGAGGAGTCCAAGGGGCTTGGGCGCTACGCCTTCCTGCCCGATGGGACGCCGTGCGACGAGGAAGCCGAGGACGCGTCTCCCGACTGCGGAGCGGATATCGGCAAGAATATCTGGTACTTCAGCTTCGATATGGGAGACCCGACGACCTCGGCTACGGCCGACGAGCCGAACGGCCTGGTCAAAAGCCTCGTCAGCCAGGGCAACCTGCTGAATCAGCCCGAGATCGACTGGCGCACCGGTAAATTCTACCCGGTGATCAACACCGCCGAGATGTGGGACTTCGGCGACTACAACTACGATCTCTACAACACCGAGATCGCGCGCCGCTCGAGTCTGCTGTCCCAGGGAATCTCCAAGGCGGTGGGCAGCCTTAGCGGACTGACGGCACTGCCCTCGTGGAAGCAGGGCGCCATGAACCAAGGTGGTCCGGCGGACACCATGTTCCGGCGCATCACACTACCCGACGGCTACGGTGGGTGCCCGATTACGGTCGATCCGGACGGTCCGTACTTCACCAAGGGTCGCGTCAACAGGCTCGACCGTCTGCGCGTAGAAGGCGGCGGTTTAGACGGCCGGCCAAGAACCCGCGTGACCATCCGCAACGCCGTCACCGGCGAGCAACTGGCCAAGCGGCTGTCCGACATCGAGCCGGACTTCGCCTTCGGGTTCAAGATCACCGGCGACGACAACGTCCTACAGGAGAGCGAGGTGCCATGCGCGATCCAGGTGTCGGACGGTAGGGCTGAAAACTGGGGGCCGATCTGGGAGGTGACCAACGCGCCCGAGGGCTGCTCCGGGCCACTGCCCGCGGCATGCACCGCGGGGGCGGCGACGGTTGTTGCGGCATCCGACACCCTGCCCGGAATCGAGGTGAACCCGTATGCTTTCGCCAACATGGAGTGCGAGAGCTGGCTGGTGGGGGCCGGGACCAACCCCTATTACCCGGGCGGAATCTGCGGCGCTCCGGCCACCAACCTCTCCGGCGTGGTGCCCGATACCTGTAAGGACGACGGCACCGGCGAACCGGTTGATTGCCCGACCGTGGACTTCTCCAGCTCGACCTTCGGCATTGGCGACACCAACCCGATTCTGCAGGGCTATATCCAGGGCGAGGGCAATACAACGCGGGTGCTCACCTGGCATCAATGCCCGTCCGACGGCGTGCAGTCGACCGGCGACATCACGGCGGTGACCTGCGGCGACGACAGCAGGCCGGACACCTTCGTCAATTTGAAGGACCAAAGTTGGTACAACCCGCTGGATGTATCCAAGGGCCATCGCGGCTTCCTGGACGGCGACTTCGTGATGTTCCTCTATGGTTGGTCACCCAACTGGAGGCTCAACGCCAAGGGCAACGACCGCTACGATCTCTATATCCGGCGCTCGTTCGACGGTGGTCAGACGTGGACCACGCTGCCCGAATCGTTCGCCGCAAGCGACGGAGATAGCTACGCGGGCAATGGCACCGTGACCTGCGAGACCTATCGGGCCGAAGATACCGGAACCTCCGGGGCTCCCGAGCCGCATGTTTGCTACGCCTATCGGGCCGGCGGCAACGAGCAGGCCCGCAACGTGACCCAGCATAAGCGCATGCGCATCACCACGCTCGACCCGCGCTACGCGCCGAGCGGTGGACCCAGGGGCCAGAGCATCGCGGCCGGCTGTGTCGACCGCATGGATCCAACCGTGGATCCGCTGGTTATGACCTGCGACGACATGTCGGCATTCGATACCGATCTGCGCAACCCGTCGCGGTACGCAATGGTGTACGAGGTCGGTGACAACAGCACGGTGTCGCTTGGCGAGGCCGAGCCGCTCGATCTGTTCTACAGCCGTGCGGAGAGCTTTGGCGACAACTACGTGGTATGGGCCGAGACGGACACGGCGAGTGCCGTCCCAACCCTGTGCTACCCGTCCGATCCGCACGGTGACGAGGACATCATCGGCACCGCGATCGAGGGCTCCGGCTTCTGCAACGAGTTCGACCGCATGAACACCCGCGGCGATACGCACTCCAGCGAGGCCGACCTCGAGCTCAACCCGGCGGGCACCAAGCTCTACGGCGTGTGGACTCAGTGGGTCTACGAGAACGACGACATCGAGGCGGACATCATCGAGTCCGACGCGATGGCGCGAAGGGTCTGGTGGATCGATGGCTACATCTCGGCGACTCTGGACAACGTCTGGACACTGCCGGGTACGAGTCAGGACACTACGACTCCGTAACCGTTAAACGAGACGCACGAACAGGCGTGCGAAACGCGGCGGGCCACCGAAAGGCGGCCCGCCGTTTTTTGTTTTCGGCTCGCTCGAGCTCGGACAAGCTCACCGTCCCTAGTCAGCCTCGTCGTCCGATGTCCGGGATCCCCGCGGCGCCGGCGGCTCGGGCGGCGCGGCAGGCGGCTCGACCGACAACAGCTCCACTTCGTAGACCAGCGCGCTATTCGGCGGAATGCGCCCGCGAAGGTTTTGCCTTCCGTACGCAAGGTCCGGCGGAATATAGAGCTCCCACTTGTCGCCCTCCTTCATCCGAAGCAAGGCCTCCGCCAAGCCCTTGATGACCCGTGCGACCTGGAACGTAGCTGGACGATCGTGTCGATAGGAGCTATCCAGCTCGGTCCCGTCGGCGAGCCCGCTCCGGTAGTTCAGGGTGACGCGGTCGGTCGCCTGCGGGGTCTTGCCCGATCCGGCGCTCAGCACCTTATACTGCAGACCGCTCGGCAATGTCGCAACGCCGACCTTCTCCTTATTGGCGGCGAGAAAGGCCAGAGACTGCTCGAGATTCGCCTGCTCCCGCTTCTCCCGGATGGCCTTCAGGGCCAACCGTCTTTGCCCCGCGCCGACTTCGGGCGGATTCCCCTCAATGGCGTCCTTCACGCCCTCGAGCAACGCCTCCGGCGAAAGCCCAACGGCGTCCCGCTTGAGATCCTGCCCAAGCTCGTAACCGGCCGCATAGTTCACCTTTTCCGAATCGCCCTGCAGCTCGGAGATTGCGTCGCTCGGGGCGGCGGCCGGGGCGGCGGCCGGCGCCTCGGCCCCGCTAGGTGCCTCAACCGGTGCCTGCGCGTACGCTCCCGCGCACATCAGCCCAAGAACCAAAGTGGCTGCAACTTTAATCTTCATCGCTGGAACTCTCCCTGCTGTCGCACTTCAAAACCATCGCGTTTCAGATATTATCAGGGCAACCCCGCCAGGCCGAGCGTGCCGTCGATAGACATTGCGCTCGCTGCACGGTCGCCTAAGCTTCCCTAGGTAGACGCTGATTTAATGCCGTCCTGGCATTCAATCAGCTCGCGGTCCGAGAGGCGCGACTCCCGGACCGCTCCATTTTCAAGCCCTTACGGTGCTTGAAAATGCCGGGCCATCCCTGGCCCGGACGGGGAACGCTTTAAATCAGCGTTCCCCTAGATAGGGGGCGCTACCAGCCTCGCCAGGTAGTGATTGGCAACAGGGGTTGACGATGAGGAGTAGTTGAATGTGTAGCTCGCGGTTTTTTTGGATTCCAGCGTTGGTACTGTCAGCCGCCGTCTGTGCCGCAGATCCGGGAGGAGTCTACGGCGGCCCCCCCAATGGGTCCGCAGGCCCCGAATTTGGATTCGGAGTCCCCGCATATGGAGGTAGAGGCCCTGCGTACGGGTTCGGAGCCCCCCAGCTGAAGGCCGAAGTCCGGGTTATGGGTTCGGAGCCGCTCCGGCTGTAGGTCCAGGTCCAGCGTACGGGTTCGGGAGCTCCCAATACGGGCCTGGCGTTGGATACGGCGCGGGGTATCCCGATTCCGGGCAAGCCGGGTGGGGCGCAATCCCGAAGAGCACGGATTCCGGCATCGGTCAGCCCGGCGCCGGCTGGGCTAGGCCCACGTTCCGAGGACCGTCCGGGCGCGGTGACCGGGGAACCCAGCAAGGATATGGCCGGGGATCTGGTTCGGGCCACGGTCAGGGACCGCCGGCGAACGGCGCAGCTCCGCGCCAAGGGCAATTTCAAAATCGGTGAATGATTGATTTTTCGAATTTGGATATTCGCGGTCGAGGAGTCCGCACGTCTAGCCGAGAGAACACTCTGAAAAAAGTCGAATCGGCATTGGGCGGCAGTTGAACGCGCTCGGCAGCCGGTTGGACGCGCGATCACCCGATATTGCCGCACTGCGATCAGTGACGATTGCTCAAATGGCCTTTTGCCATTGCGATTAGAGCGGTCCGCGACGCGCCGGAGGCGACTAGCTCAACCCGAAACGACGAAGCTTGCGGTATACCGTGCGCTCGCTCACGCCCAGCTCATGGGCAACGGCCTGCCGATTGCCATTGTGGCGGCGCAGAACTTGGGCGAAGTAGTCGGCCTCCCAGACGTGTCGCGCCCGACGCCCGCTGAATGCAGGCGTCGGCTCGAAGCGCGGGTCGGCTACGATCGCGATCGGCGCCGCCGCGTCCCGGTCGTTGGAGCACTCGGGCAGCGCCGCGGTGATCTGTTCCGCCGAGATGCGCCCCTCGGGTGCATTGACGGCCGCGACCCATAGGACATTGCGCAGCTCGCGAATGTTGCCCGGGAACGAATAGTCCATGAGCCGCTCGATGCCGGAATCGTCGATCGAGTACCAGTGGCCGGAAGATTGTCCGATTCGGCGCAGAAGCTCCGCGGCAAGTAGCGGGATATCGGCTCGCCGCTCCGCAATGCTTGGCAACGTCACCGTTAGACACGCCACGCGGTAGTAGAGGTCGGTGCGAAACCAGGGTACGTCCCGCAGCTCGCGGTTGGTGGCGCTGACGATGCGAACGTCGGCGCGCCGGGTCCGCGTGCCGCCGACCCGGCGGTAGGTTCCGGACTCCAGCACGCGCAACAGCTTCGACTGCAGCGGCAACGGCATCTCGCCGATCTCGTCGAGGAACAGGGTCCCCCGGTCCGCCATCTCGTAAAGACCCCGCTTCTCGCCGGCACTACCGGTGAATGCGCCCCGTGCGTGCCCGAAGACCTCGCTCTCGAACAGCTCGCCGGTGAGCGCGGTGCAATCGAGGGTAATAAAGGGTCCATCGCGCCGCACCGAGTGGCGGTGTACGTAGGCGGCCGCGAGCTCCTTACCGGTACCGGTCTGACCCCGCAGCAAGACCGGCGCCTCCGTCGCTCCCGCACGCTTCAGTGCCTCCAGCGTCTGCCGGAAGACCGGAGTGTTGCCGACCATCGTCGCCCCGGGGCATACGCTGCGATCGCTCAAGGGGTGCGCTCGGTCCGCGTCCCGCTGGATCAGCTCACCGAGCAGCGCTTGCCCGTTTTCCGCTCCAAGCGGATAGGCATGAATGCGCAACATGTGCTCCCGACCCTCCGGGTCGCGGTAGCCATGCACGACTGTCTTACTGCGTCGCTCCTGGAAGACCTCGACGAAAGGGCACTTTTCGCGATCGCTACCGCAGGGAAAAGGCGTTCGCGTCCGATCGAGGATCGAGTGGCAGGGTCGACTGAGCGCGTCCGGCCGAGCGACACCGAAAGTCTCTTCAAATGCGCGGTTGATCGCGACGACCCGACACTGGTGGTCGACCATCAAGAACGGCTGATCGTGGATATCGACCAGCGACTGAAGCTCCACTGGAAGATCCATCGCTTTCCTCCAAGGTCGTACTTGTCCGCGTCAACTTAGGTGAACGCTAATCAAACGCCGTTCCCGGTATTTGATAAAGCTCGCGGTCCGAGATGAGCGACTCTTGAGACCGCTCCATTTCTTGTTGCTACCAGCGCTCGAAAATGTCGGGCCTCCCTGGTTCGGACGGGGACCGATACAAGTCAGCGTTTCCCGAGTAGTTCGGGCGGGCCGCTCGGGGGCCATTGGGTGACGCGGATCACATTATATGCCACAAATGTCAGTCCGCGACATGCCAAAGTGACAGTTTGTCAGTGGCTGTCGGTCCGCCGCCGAGCAACACCCTACACCAAGACCCTACCCCGGAACCATCAAAACCCTACTTTTGCAGTAGGGTTCGTACCCATTTTTCCGCCCACATACCCTCAGCAGGGTAAGCATTTAATCTACACACCTGCCGTCACAACACGCATCGGCGACAACGGATCCACCTCCGACTACTTCGCCCCGCGAACATCAATATTCGCATTTTCAATACTGTGGGTGCGATTTCCGGCTCATCCCGCCTATCGCCGTATCTCGGTGGTACGGCGAGCGCGATGAAGTCGGACTGTGAATGCGGGTTGGCCTCTCTCCGGCACGCGCCTTGTAAGGAAACAGCGTGCATCTTTTGTCGCCCGGATCTCGGCATCTCATGGGCGGCACGGTCCATCGGCATGGCCGGCGAAGGGCGGCTAAAACAGCCATCAACGGCTCGCTTTCCGGGGTCACGTTCACCAAGTCACCGAAGTAAATGGATTGGCCGACGATGACTGGACCGAATCTTTAAAATCGCAGTTGGGAGGATATCGACGTCATGAGACATGCGAATCGAGGGGTATTTCGAACCGGAATTTTTCTTCTTTCCCCGCTTGCGTTGGGCGTATCCGCGGCGCTGGCGGAACCGTTGCCCGGCGGTACTCTTGACCCGACCACCATCCCCAAATACGTCACGAATCTGGTCATCCCGGGCGTGATGAAGAAATCCGACGACCCGTTAAAGGATTACGAAATTGCCATGCGGCAATTTAAGCAGCAGATGTTGCCGACCAAGGGCTGCAACCGTGGCACGCAACCGGCAGGAACCTGTACCTGGAAAGGCTCCTTCAAACCGACAACGGTCTGGGGCTACGGCCCCGAAGGGGATACCCCGCCCCGGGTCGCCCCGGTACCCGCGGCCGTATCCCAGTTCAATCAGCCATCCTTCACGATAGAGGCGGAAAGGGACAAGGCAGTTACGGTCGATTGGATCAATGATCTCGTTCGGACGGTTCAGAACCCGACCCTGGGACCGAGAAGGTTGCACCTCAAGCACCTGCTCCCGGTCGACCAGACGCTGCACTGGGCGAACCCGGGCGCCGACTGTATCGATGGCGTTCCGCGCACAGACTGTGCCGGCGACAACAGTACGGCGTACCAGGGGCCGGTCCCCACGGTCGTGCATGTGCACGGGGCCCATGTCGGACCTGCGAGCGACGGGTATACGGAGGCTTGGTACCTGCCGGACGCAGACAGCATCCGTTGCGTGAACAACCCCGCGAACGCCAAGTGGCGCCGCTACATCTGCGAGGGCACGTTGGCCAACCAGATGGGCGAAATGAATACCGGCTCGGGCAAGGCGACGTTCACCTATCCCAACGACCAACCCTCAACCACGCTGTGGTACCATGACCACGCGCTTGGCATGACTCGATTGAACGTCTATGCGATGGGCGCGGGCTTCTGGCTGATACGCGCGCCCGGAGGTGGTGACGACGGTCTCTTAAGCGGTACGTTGCCGGGACCGGCACCCAAGACGGGCGAGGATCCGAACTTCGATTCCGAGGTTCGCAAACGCATCCGCGAGATCCCGATCGCCATTCAGGATAAGTCGTTCAACAGCGACGGGTCTTTGTACTATCCCGCCCATCGGGCCTTCTTCGAAGGGCTCGGGGACGGCCAGGACTTCAATCAAAATCCGGCGAACGGGTTGAGCATCCCGTTCCTACCGCACCCCAAGTCCGACATCTCTCCCATATGGAACCCCGAGGCCTTCTTCAACACCATGGTGGTGAACGGCGCGACTTGGCCGAAGCTGGACGTCGAGCCGGAGCGTTATCGCCTGAGGCTGCTCAACGGCACCAACTCCCGTTTCCTGAATCTCTCGCTGTTCGTCGTCAACAACAACGGGACGTTGGGTCAAGAGATCCCCTTCTACCAGATCGGCGCGGAGCAAAGCCTTCTATCGAACGTGATCCAGGTCTCGACCGGGTGCAAGATCAAGCTCGATCCGGGCCGGGACAGTTATCCGATGGGGGCCGGGAGCTGCCCTGACAATGCGCTCGCCGACGACTCGGCCGAGGCCCTTTTGATGGGCCCGGCCGAGCGTCCCGACGTCGTTGTCGACTTCACCGGCCTTCCGCCCGGGACTAGGGTTCGCATGATCAACACCGCGCCGGACGCCCCGTTTGGCGGCTTCCCCGATGAGCCGGCCGATCCGGGCACCACCGGCCAGGTGATGGAGTTCCATGTCATGGCGGACGATCCCAACACGCAGGACAACAGCACGCCTGCGGCGCAGCTCGTCCTCGCGGTTCCAGATCCCGAGGAGTGGAACAATGCCGACACGGCGGTAACCCGAGACTTGGCCTTGCTCGAAGAGGAGTCCACCCTACTGTGCGTGAATATCGACGCGGTCACGGGTGAGATCACCCAGGACGTCGGCGCGGTTCCGCCCGACTGTAGTTCGGAGACTGGGTCGGTGCCCTTCGGCCCGAAGGCCGCGGTGCTCGGCGTCGACGGTAGTACCGGCGGAACCGTGCAGCTCTGGGATGATCCAATCACTCAGACGCCGAACCTCAACGCCAACGAGATCTGGGAATTCTGGAACTGGTCGGCCGACGCTCACCCGATTCATGTCCACCTGGTGAAATTTCGAGTGATGGGTCGACGGACCATCGGTGGCGAGGTTGAAGCTGCGGAAAGCACCGAGTCTGGTTGGAAGGACACGGTGATCACCTATCCGGGCGAGGTCACCACCATCCGCGCAAAGTTCGACATCCCGGGTCTGTATGTTTGGCACTGTCACATCCTTGAGCATGAGGACAATGAGATGATGGTGCCCTTCTGCGTCAACAACGCCGATGGCACCCCCGGACCGGGCTGCAGCGGCCTGTTGTGATCGCCTAAAGCGACGATCCGGCCGGCAGTCGAGAACGACAAAGGCCACCGCCGGGTGGCCTTTCCAAAGAGTCCGCGAGGACAACCGACCTCACACGTGAAGTCGGTTTCTGCTGCTACTCGGCCGCCCTCGGGCGGCCCTTTTTTTGGTGCAGGCTCAACGGTTCGGCCCGCTTCGCAGCAGCACGTCCCGACCGGATCACACGCCAGCGCGCCATTGCACTTTGCCTTTGGACTGAAGTAAGCGATGCAGCTCACATTTTTTCGCCCTATCAACATATCTTCCCCAGACCGCCCGTGGTGGGCACTTCTCATCGCAGCGGCGCTGTTGGCCGGTTGTAGCGAGTCCTCGCCAATCGGGCACAACGCCGAGCCGCCAAGCCAACACCAGACGGCACTCGAGCACGCGGCCAAGCACCTAGGCCCGAAGTACGTCTGCCCGATGCACCCGAAGGTCGTCCGGGACGAGCCCGGCTCCTGTCCCATCTGCGGCATGGACTTGGTCGCCAAGCTTCTGGACGATGCGGATGACCAGCGGCCGGCGGTTACGCTCCGGGCGCAGGTAGTGCGGAACATGGGCGTCCGCACCGCCCGCGTCGAGCGCGGCAACCTATGGAAACACATCCGTACCCAGGGCACCGTGGTCTACGATGACGACCGGATGATCCAAGTGCGCGCGCGCACACCGGGTTGGATCGAGACCCTGTACGTGCGTACCGACGGGGTCAGGGTAGAGCGCAAGGACGACCTGGCCGACTATTTCTCGCCGGACGTCCTGTGGGCGCAGCAGGAATACATTTCGACGCTCGAGGGCGGCGAGGTGGATTCCTTTGGGGCGTCGTCCGACGAGGACTCGTTCAATACCTTTCGGCAGCGCGCCGGGGTCGACATGCTGCGCTACTTCAAGGTGCCGACTATGGACATCAAGGGGCTGGAGCGCAGCATGGAGCCACGCTCCATCGTCCCGATCAAGGCGCCCCAAGGCGGTGTGATCGTCGAGCACAATGTCCGCGAGGGTATGTTCGTGACCCCCGCGGACAACATGTTCACCATCGTCGATTTGACCTCGGTATGGGTGATGGTGGACGTGTTCGAGCATCAGATCGGATGGGTGGAACGCGGCCTAACCGCGGAGATCACCACCGACGCGTATCCCGGCCGCACCTGGGAGGGTACGGTTGCGTTTGTCTATCCGGAGGTGAGCCCCAAGGCGCGCACGCTCCGCGCTCGCTTGGAATTCAAGAATCCGGACGAGGCGCTGAAGCCGAACATGTTCGTCGAGGCGGTCATATTCGGGGGTCCGAAGCGGGACGTCCTGATTCTGCCGCGGGAGGCGCTGATACTCAGCGGCGAGCGCGAGCTGGTGGTCAAGGCACTGGGGGACGGGCGCTACCAGCCGGTCGAGATCACGACCGGGATGTGGCGGGGAAACGAGGTCGAGCTCCTTTCCGGGCTGGCCGAAGACGACGCGATCGTGGTGTCCGGCCAGTTCTTGATCGATTCGGAGTCCAACCTCCAGGCCAGCTTACGCCGGATGAGCGAGTGACTGTTTGGCATCCAAGCATCAGCTCGACCTTCTCGCTTCAGACAATTACCGCAGAATCGATAGATAGCTCGAAGTCATGCCCGTCCGCCTGATCCGTTGGTCTATCGAGAATCGCCTGTTGGTGTTGATCGCCACACTGATATTGACGGTGTGGGGCTGGACCTCGCTGAAACAGGTTCCGCTGGACGCGATTCCCGACCTTTCGGACGTCCAGATCATTGTCCGCACCAGCTATCCGGGGCAGGCCCCGCGGGTGGTGGAGGAGCAGGTTACCTACCCGCTCACCACCACCATGCTCGCGGTACCCGGGGCGCGGGCCGTGCGCGGGTATTCGTTCTTCGGCGACTCCTACGTCTACGTCATCTTCGAGGACGGGACGGACCTGTATTGGGCACGCACGCGGGTCGTCGAGTACCTGAGCCAAGCAGCCGCCGAGCTTCCGCCGGAGGTCCAGCCCCGACTCGGCCCGGACGCCACCGGTGTGGGCTGGATCTACAGCTACGCGCTGGTGGACCGCGGCGGCGGCCACGACCTGTCGCAGCTTCGCGCGCTCCAGGATTGGTTCCTGCGATTCGAGCTGCAAACCGTGCCGGGCGTCGCGGAGGTGGCGAGCGTCGGGGGCATGGTGCGCCAGTATCAGATCGTCGTGAGTCCCGAGAAGCTACAGGGTCTCGGCATACCCTTCCCGCGCGTCGTCGCAGCGGTCAAGGGTGCCAACCGCGAGGTCGGGGGCTCGGTCATCGAGCTCGGCGAGGCCGAGTACATGATTCGCACGCGCGGCTTCCTGCGCTCGCTTCAGGACATCGAGGACATCCCGCTCGGAGTCGCCGAGGACGGTATTCCAATCTTCCTGGGCGACGTCGCGCACATCCAGGTGGGGCCGGAGATGCGGCGCGCCGTGGCCGACCTTGACGGCGAGGGTGAAGTAACCGGCGGCATCGTGGTCATGCGCCACGGCGAGAATGCACTGGAGACCATCGCCGCGGTCAAGGAACGGATGCAGTCGCTCGCCGCAGGGTTGCCAGCCGGGGTCGAGATTGTGGAGACCTACGACCGCTCGACGCTGATCAACCGCGCGGTCAAGAACCTAGGCGATCGGCTCCTGGAAGAGCTGCTGGTGGTCGCCTTGGTTTGCCTGGTGTTTCTGTTCCACCTGCGCTCCGGGTTCGTGGCGATCGTCACGCTGCCGCTGGGCATCCTGGTCGCCTTCCTGGTGATGCGTTATCAAGGCATCAACGCCAACATCATGTCGCTCGGGGGCATTGCTATCGCGATCGGAGCGATGGTGGACGCGGCGATCGTCATGATCGAGAACACGCACAAGCACCTCGAACGAGCGGGTCCCGGGATCAGCTCCGAAGAGCGCTGGCGGATCGTGCGTGTCGCCTCCGAGGAGGTGGGACCGGCACTGTTCTACTCGCTGCTGATCATTACCCTGAGCTTCCTGCCGGTGTTCACGCTGGAGGCCCAGGAGGGGCGATTGTTCGCCCCGCTCGCCTTCACCAAGACCTATGCCATGGCCGCGGCGGCCGGATTCTCCATCACGTTGGTCCCGGTGCTGATGGGCTATTTCATCCGCGGCCGCATCCCGCGCGAGAGCAGCAATCCGCTAAGCCGCTTCCTGATCTGGGCCTACCGGCCGCTCTTGAGGGCGGTGCTGGCGTACCCCCGGACGACCCTGCTGGTGGCGCTGCTCGCCACCGCAAGCTCGCTGCTTCCCGTATACGGCATCGGCGGCCTGCTGGAGCCGCTGCGCTGGCCGCTGCAGCTGCTCAGACCCATTGCCCCGGCCGCGGTCAACCCGGCACTGGCACGCATCGACGACTGGCAGTCCAACCTGGCTACGGCCTGGACGCGGGGACTCGGCGAGGTGCCCGTGCTGGGTCGTCTCGGGCTGGGGCTGGGGTCCGAGTTCATGCCCGAGCTGTTCGAGGGCGACTTCATGTACATGCCCACTACCCTGCCCGGCCTGTCCATCGGCAAGGCTCGGGAGCTTCTGCAGCAGACCGACCGCCTCATCCGCACCCTACCGGAGGTTACCCGGGTGTTCGGCAAGATCGGCCGCGCCGATACCGCGACCGACCCGGCCCCTTTGACCATGATCGAGACCCTGATCCAGCTCAAGCCGCGCGAGGAATGGCGTCCCGGATTGACCGTGGACGGCCTAATCGCGGAGCTCGACGCGATCGTCGACTTCCCGGGGCTCACCAACGCCTGGATCATGCCGATCCGAACCCGCATCGATATGCTCGCCACGGGCATCAAGACTCCCGTTGGCGTCAAGGTGGCGGGACCGGACCTAAACGAGATCGAGCGGATCGGCCGCCAAATCGAGCAGGCGCTGGAGGCGGTGCCCGGCACCCGATCGGCCTACTCGGAGCGGGTCGCGGCCGGGCGCTATATCGAGATAACGCCGAAACGGCGCGCGGCGGCCCGAGTCGGACTCAACGTCGAGGACATCAACCAGCTCGTCGGCGCCGCGGTCGGCGGCATCAACGTAACTCAGACCGTCGAGGGCCTGGAGCGCTACCCGGTGAACGTGCGCTTCCCGCGCGAGCAGCGCGACGACCCGGTCAAGCTCCGCGAGCTGCCGCTGGTCACCCCGACCGGCGCACGGGTAACGCTGTCTCAGGTGGCGGACATCCAGGTAGTTGCCGGCCCTCCCATGCTCAAGAGCGAGAATGCAAGGCTCAATGGCTGGACCTTCGTCGACATCCGCGGAGTGGATCTTGGCACCTACGTGGAGCAGGCGCGACGCGTGGTGGCGGAGCAGGTTGAGCTGCCGCCCGGATACTCGATCACTTGGTCGGGTCAGTACGAGTACATGCTCCGCGCCCAAGAACGGCTGGCGCAGGTCATCCCCCTAACGCTGGCGGTGATCTTCGCGCTGCTCTATCTCTGCTTCCGGAACGTGGGCGAGGCGACGCTGGTAATGCTCTCGCTGCCGTTCGCCTTGGTCGGCGGCTTCTGGCTCGTCTGGGCCCTGGGCTACGACCTCTCGGTGGCGGTGGCGGTCGGCTTTATCGCACTGGCCGGCGTCGCGGCGGAATTTGGCGTAGTGATGCTGATCTACCTGGACGTCGCGCTGAAACGCTTCCACGAGGAGGGACGACTGGTCGGCGAGTCGGACCTCAAGGATGCCATCATGGAGGGCGCAGTGCTGCGCGTGCGGCCAAAGGCGATGACTGTGGCGGTGGTAATCGCCGGCCTACTGCCGATCATGCTGAGCGCCGGCACGGGGTCCGAGGTGATGCAACGCATCGCCGCCCCCATGGTCGGGGGCATGATTACCGCGCCGCTGCTCTCGCTCCTGGTGGTACCGGTGATCTATCTGCTGTGGAAGCGTCGCACATTGCGCAGCGGCTGACCGCTCACCGGGGCGGCTCCACCGGCGCTGCCGGCGAGGATTCGGCCGCGGGCGCGGGGATCGGGGTGGGATCGGGCTTGAGCTCCTTGAAGTCCTTGGGCACGCGCAAGTAACCCACGGGAAGCGACTCGGTGGAGACGGACTGTAGGGTCAACGTCTTCCCGCTTCTGGTATCGCGGCTGCGCACCGATACGAAATCCTCGTCTTCGGTCGCAGCACCCAGCCAGTCGTAACCGAGCTCCCGGGCGATCACGAAAAGTCGCGCGAGAGTGCGGCTCTCGCGCTCCGTGATACCCAGCGCGGCCTTGTTCGCCATGCAGTGCTCGATCGCGGGCTCCCCGTCGATCAGCTCGACAATCAAGCGGCAGCGCACGCCGCCGACTTCATCCGTCTTCGAGGACGGCTGGAAGCGCGGTGCCGCGGCTAGGGACGGCGCGGGCTGCGCCGCCGAGTCT
>JBGSTR010000187.1:0-4216 GCA_041736365.1 Chromatiaceae bacterium
AACGGTCGCGCGCTCTGGCCACCGCTGGCGCGGGTCGCGCAACTGCGCCTGGTAGCGCGCCACCCCGCGCATCCGATGCAGCAGATCGATTTCGCGCTGGAGCAGATGGACGACAACAGGGTCTCGATCGTCTTTGCCTGAGGAGAGTCTCAATGCCCGAGTATCTAGCACCGGCGGTCTATGTCGAAGAAGTCGACACCGGCACGAAACCCATCGAAGGCGTCAGCACCAGCACGGCCGGGTTCATCGGGGTATCCGAGCGAGGACCGGTGGACGTCCCCATACTGGTCACCAGCTTCGGCGAGTATCAGCGCTGGTTCGGCCAGACCCTGGACCCGACACTGTACGCCGGCCACCCATTCCTCCCGCATGCGGTGGACGGCTTCTTCACCAACGGGGGAAAGCGGCTCTTTGTCACCCGCATCCTGGATCGCGCGTCCGCCACCGCGGCCCGCCGCTTCCTGGTGGCACAGCCCGCCGCCGGCGCACCCCAGTCGCAGCTTCTGCGAGGCGCGCCGCTCGGTGCGGCGACCCTCTTCGTAACCGACGGAACCGGATTCGCCGCGCCACAGGACGTTCAGATCGATACCGGCGGCAGTGCCGAGCTGGGTAACATCGCGATTATCGCGGCGGCAAACACCATCGCGCTACGGCTGCCACTCACCAATCCACACGCGGGCGGGGAGTCCGTGCAGGAGGTCACCCTCGCCGCTGGCGCCGCGGACTCACTGAACGGCCCCCATGCCGCTGGGGCGACCACCATCACCCTGAACGCCGCACTAGGTGCGGCACCGGCCGCGGGAGAGATCCTCTCCATCGGCGCCGGCAACACGCTCGAACTGGTGATTCCAACCGCGCCGCTCACCGCCGGGCCAGTGATCAATCTCGCGACGCCGCTGTCGCTCAGCCACCAGGGCGGGGCGGCGGTCACCATACAGACCCCAACCAACGCGGTCCCGACCGACACCATCGATGGCACCGCGACCGCGGCGGTCGGGGACGGGGTCGCGGTGGTCATCTCCAACGCGGGACTCACCACCCCCGGCATCTTCCTTCGTTTCAATGCCGCCGGGAGTCTGACCGAGGAGTTTCGCATCGTGGGCCAGCTCGCCCGTGCGGATCTCCCCGTGGTACCGCCCACCGCGCCGATGACGACCTATGCCATCTACACGGCCGGCTCTCGGGTGGAAATCCTGGGACCACCGCCGGCTCCAGCCGCACCGGTGATATTGACCGCGCCTGCTGCCCAGGGCGCCAACGTCCTGCAGGTGAACGACCGCACTGGGATGACTGTCGGGGACGTGATCCGCGTCGGGCTGGCAGCGGCCGACGAGGAATACATGCAGATCGCCGCCCTGCCCGCCACCCTGCCAGGCACCAACCCCGGTGCCGTGGTGCTCAACGCACCGCTGAGCCGCCCGCATTCTGGTGCGGTGGTGCAGCCACTCGCCGCCCAGCCCGGCCCGGCGCAGGGGCTGACCATCACGGTCGCGGATGCACCGGCAGGACAGAATTCATTCCTGGTCGCCGACGGGACCATCATCGCCCCGGGGGACCTCCTGCGCATCGTCACGCCTGTCGGCGGTCCCTATTACCACGTGCTGGCCGCGGCACCTGCCGCCGTGAATCCAAGCTCGGTCACACTCGCGGCGCCCCTGACCGCAAGCCACAACGCCTCGTCACTGTTCGCCCTGCGCACGCCCATCGTCAATGTCCTTGCCATCGACGCCGGCCAGTGGGGGAACCGGCTGCGGGTCGCCATGGAGCGCCAGGACCCTCCGGATCAGACGCCGATCCTGACCACCGCGGTACGCGGCCTGATTCCGCCGCTTGCGCTGCGGCTGCAGTCTGCGGCCGGCGTGGAAGCGGGAACCGAGCTGATCCTGACCGATGCGATGAACAGCCCGTTCAACGTCAAGGTCCAGGATATCGACCGCCAGAACGACTTTTTGATCACACTCGAGGCCGCCACGCCCTTGCCCGCCTCCATCGTCATCGGCGACGCGGTCCGCTCGCTCGAGCACCGCTTCGTCATCGAGTTGCTCCGCCAGCCCGATCCAGCGAATCCGTCCCGCAACGCCATCGCAATCGATCGCGAGGTCTTCACCAACCTGTCGCTCGACTTCAGACACACCCGCTATTTCGAGCGCGTGATCGGCTGCGACTACGACCGCACCCTGCCGACCACGACCAACGACCTGAGCGGAAGGCCGCTGCGCCGCAGTGACCGACGCTCCGAGGGTGAGTCCAGGTACATCCGGGTGCGCGACCTCCAACCCAACAGCACCGGTTTGAGAGTCGGCCCGCAGGCAGACTACGAGCAGAGACCCGGGGCTCGCCCCAGGATCATCCTGGTCCGGCTTTCCGGCGGCAACGACTCGCTGGGCACCCTCAGCGAGCAACTGCACTACCTGGGCCAGGACGATCCCAACCCGGATTTCCGCACCGGGTTGCAGACCCTGCGCAATGTGGAAGAGATCAGCATCGTCGCGGCGCCCGGGCGGACCTCGGCCTTTATGCAAGGCGCACTCATCAACCATTGCGAGCTGATGCGCTACCGCTTCGCCGTACTAGACGGCCAGGCACCGCCGACGGACACCATGGCCAACATCCAGCTCCAGCGCCAGCAGTTCGATACCAAATACGCGGCGCTCTACCACCCCTGGCTGCTGATTCCGGACCCCTATCCGGTCACGGTATCCGCGCCGCCGGATCTTCCGATCCCGCCGTCCGGGCATGTGGTCGGCGTCTACGCCCGCACGGACATCGAGCGTGGGGTGCACAAGGCGCCGGCGAACGAGGTGGTGCGCGGCGTCATCGGACTGCAACGGCTGCTCAACAAGGAGCAGCAGGACATCCTCAATCCCTACCCGGTGAACATCAACGTAATCCGCGACTTCCGCACCAACAACCGCGGGATCCGGGTCTACGGCGGGCGGGTGATCACCAGCGACTCGGACTGGAAATATGTCAACGTGAGAAGGCTTCTGATCTTCATCGAGGCGTCCATAGACCGCGGGCTGCAATGGGTGGTCTTCGAGCCCAATGCCGAGCCCCTGTGGGCGCGGGTTCGGCGCGCGATCAGCAACTTCCTCACCCTGGTGTGGCGCAACGGCGCGCTGGAGGGGACCAAGGTGGAGGAGGCCTATTTCGTCAAATGCGATCGCACCACCATGACCCAGACCGATATCGATCAGGGACGGCTGATCGTGGTGGTCGGGGTGGCACCGGTGAAGCCGGCCGAGTTCGTCATCGTCCGAATCGGTCTGTGGACCGCCCACGCGGAAGACTAGGAGAAAAGAGATGGCTGCCACCGACCAACGCAACGACCCCTTCCGCGGTTACAACTTCTCGCTGGAGATCGACAACGTCCCACGGGGCGCATTCTCGGAGGTCGGCGGCCTGACCGCCGACGGCGACAGCGTGGATTACCGAGAGGGCACGGACCTGCAGCAGAACGTGCGCAAGCTCGTGGGCCTGCGCAAATACACCAACCTCACGCTCAAGCGCGGCTACACCCAGGACAAGGTCCTCTGGCAGTGGTACCTCAACATCATGAACGGAGTCCCCGACCGGCGAAACGTGACCATCGTCCTGATGAATGAGCAGCGCCAGCCGGTGCTGCGCTGGCATGCGGAGAACGCCTGGATCAACAAGATCGAGGGGCCGGCGCTCAAGGCCTCGTCCAATGACGTGGCCATGGAGTCGCTGGAGCTGGTGCACGAAGGGCTGACGCTCGAGATGTGATCCCCATGCGAGTCTTCGACACCCCCGGCATCTATTACGAGCGCGCCGACGCATCCGCTGGCGGCATCGCAGCCTTGCGCACGGATATCGCGGGATTCGTCGGAATCGCACGCCGCGGTCCGCCGGGGATCAGCGTGCCGGTGGAGTCGGTGCGGCAGCTGGAGGCCTGGTTCGGCGAGCCCATAAACAACGGCTATCTCGCCTATTCGGCGCGCGCATTCTTCGAGAACGGCGGCAGGCGCATGTGGGCGGTTCGCGTGACCTCCGGCGCGACCTCCACCGCGGGTCTGACCCTGATGGACTCCGCCGGACCGGCCTGGCGTATCGAGGCATCCAGTCCCGGGGTCTGGGGCAATGACCTGGCGGTCCGACTCACCGAGACCCGACGGGCACAGACCCGGGGGCGGGTGGACGCGGTCGATCTGGCCCGCCTGGAGGTCGGCGACACGGCGGGCTTCGCGGATGCGGC
>JBGSTR010000202.1:0-10402 GCA_041736365.1 Chromatiaceae bacterium
CGCAACGCGGCGCTGGCCTCGCCGCCACCCAGCGCGAGCTTGATCGGCGCCACTTCGAGCCAGCAATCCCGTACCTGCACATCCACCGCCAAACGGTTCAGCGCGAGGTCACTCGGGCCGAGAAGCTTTTCGACCCTCAGCTTCAGCTCCGCCTCCACGTCTCTGAGTGGCGCGAGCAGCTGCTTCACGTCGACCGTGCCGGAGTCGTTCGCGGTGCTGCTGGGGCCGGAAGGGATGAAGGGACGCAGATCGAGCGTAGCGGCGTCGACCCGCCCGGTGATCTTCGAACGCTCGCCTCCGGTGTCGACCGTCACCGTGCCGTCCACCCGGCTTTCGTCATAGCGGACGTAAAAATTGGTCAGCCGCCACTGCGGCTTCGAATAGTCCAATTGGGCGGCGAGACCGAGCGGCGAAGGCAGTGGCTGATCGAAGCCGAACTGGGAGGCCAGCGGCAGCGGCTGGACCAGCCTAGCATCGAGCTTCATGGAGAGCTGCGACGGCTGCACCAGGCCGTTGGTCTGGCCGGAAAGGGTCACGGTCGACTTGCCAACTTCGATCCGCACGTCGACGGGAAAGGGCCGGTTGGCGACTCGCAGCGCGGCCACGGAGCCGCCCTCCAGTCTGAGCTTGAGCCGCTCTCCGCCCAGATCACCCACCCCCGACAGCGTAATGCGATGGTTCGAGAGGCTGCCGTCGGCGTGATCGATCCGCGCATGAAAGGACTTGTTGTCGCTGCGGCTCCTATAGTGAACGGCAAGGTTTTCCAGCGATAACGCGTCGAGCTCGGGCAGCACAAAGCCGTTGCCGGAACCGTCTGAATCTTGGGCCGAATTCATTGTGAGCGTGTCCATGGCTTCGGTCACGTCAGACTCGTCCAGTCCCTTTACCCGCTCGGCGATGGCCTGCCGGGTTTGCGGTTGACGTAGCGCGGTGAGTGCCTGGTCGACCTCGCCCTTGACTGAGGTCTCGGGCGCGGGACTGAAGGTCCAGTTGGTTGTGTTTCCCTCCGGACCGACCTCAAGCCAAACCTCCGGGCCGATCAGTTTCAGCTCCGGGAAGCGAATCTTGCCTCGGACCAAGCTGCGCAGATTGATCTGCAAGACCAGCTCGTCGATCCTCGCCATCCGGGGTTGATCCGGCCAGTCCGGATTGTCGAGCTGAACATCGGTGATGCGGACCTTTGGCGCCATGCCCCAGTCGATCGTCAGCTCGCCGGCGATGGTGAGTGTTCTGCCGGTGAGCTCGGAGACGGTTCGACTCAGATAGTCGCTAATCCAGCCACCACTCAGCTTGTCACCCAATCCGCCGGCGGCAATCGCATAGGTCGCCGACACCGCGAGGAGCGCACCGGCAAGGATTCGAGTGCAGCGCGTCATGGGTCCCATGCGGTTCAAGCCGGCAGGCGACTAGGCGCCCGGCGTGTTGCGCCAGCCGGGCGGGACGTCATCCCGTTTGCGCGTGTCCTCGGACTCCCGTTCGCCCGGCTTGTTGACGATCTGGACCGAACCCGCCTGTGGACCCGCATCGCCCTCCGACGGCTCGAAGCGCACCTCGGTACCGACCGCAATGCGCTCGAAGTCGTCGTGGAGCACGGCGTCGCGATGGAAGAAGCGCTCCTCCCCATCGAGGGTTCGCAGAAACCCGTATCCCTCGTGCGGGAACAGCCGGACGACCAAGCCCCGCCGTTCATCCGCCCCGGGTGTTAGGGAGTCGCGACGCCGCTCGTCGCCGGTGTTCCGCAAACGTCGCTCCATCGAGGCAAAGGCGGAATCGATGACGGATCTCAGGTCCGACTGCTGCTCGACGACGACCGGCTGCTCGACCACAGCCAAGCGCCGATTGCGTGGCAGGCGCACCTCGAGACTCACGCGGAAGGGTCTACCCGAGTGCTGATTCCGGTGCGGCTGCGACACGATGACGTGACAGGAAATAATGTCGTCCGCAAAGCGCTCGAGCCGAAGGGCGCGCTCGTAAATCAACGCCTCGCTCCAGTCCGACCGAGGCACCTCATGGAAGTTGAGCTCCAACGGAATTTGCATCGAGTCCTCCACGGATATCTTGTTGCCGTGGCTGCGCGACGGTCCGGGGTCGGTAGTCGCCAACTCTTCGGCGCATCGAGCGCAGCCGTTCGAGCTGCCAAGCCAGCTCGGTGACTACCGGGAGAGCAAGGGAGGTGCCAGACGACTCCTTTGCTGATTACCCCCTGCTCCTCGTGCAATAGGGGCCAACGGGGCTATAGGAGCGCGGGTCAATGAAAGATGCGGTGATACATCCAGCGGTAGGGGGCGTCGGGTTTTGGTGGATATGGCGGGGGATTGGCTCATATCAGCCTGGAAACCCGATGTCGGTCGATGCGCGAGCGCGAAATGAGGAGGACCGGACATCCCACCGCGGTCCGCGGCCCAGCGTACCTCGCGCTCGCTATCGAGCCGCGTTCCTAGATCCAGGTGATGTAAGCGCTGAACGTACGATTCCGATTGGCCCTGCTTTTGCTTTTTGTTGGCGTGTGGGCCGCCCGTTATCCTGCATCAATGTGGCGAGCTTCAGATTGAAACCTTTCGAATTAACCTGGAGAAGAAGCAATGAAACCTCTTCTGATTGCTACGATCGTAGCGCCGTTTATCGTTCCGCTAGCCGCTCAGGCCGCGGAGCCAAGCAGCACCGACGCCAGCACCTATCAGGGGCTCGGCAAGGATAATCCCGCCTTGACGGGGGATAGCACGTTCACGCCGGGAGAGGTTAGAGCCGGAGGTCCGAGCGAGCCCAGCGGCGATACGAGCCCCTATACCGGTACCAATACAACGACGTATCACGGGCTCGCGAACGATAACCCGGAGCTGAAGGGAAGGGAGCCCTTCACGCCGGGGGACGTGAGAACGTCGGGTAACTAGAAGACGCTGATCAAATGCCGTCTCGGCATTTGATCAGCTCCCGCCCGAGAGGCGCGAGACGCGGCTGGCATTACCTACTACCTCCCCGCCGGCTCCAACCGAAAGTGGCATAACCGGGCGATTCAGCTAGGGAGACGCTGATCAAATGCCGTCCTGGCATTTAATCAGCTCGCGGCCCGAGAGGCGCGACTCTCGGATCGCTCCATTTTCTTGTCCCTTAAGGTGCTTGAAAATGCCGGGCCCTCCCTGGCCCGGACGGGAAACGCTTTAAATCAGCGTTTCCCTAGCTCGCACCCGGCCGCAGTGCCTTACGTACATACTCCTCCTGCGCCGGAGTCTCGATGGCGTGTGGGCGCGCCCGTCTGACCCGATCGATGGCATCCTCCGGGCTTTGCCCACGCTCGACCAAGATCACTCCAGCCACCAGGCCGGTCCGGCCGAGTCCGCCGCGGCAATGAATCAGGATGCGCTCGCCGGCGTCGATACGTTGGTGCAGGAGCGGACCCTCGGCCCTCCAGGCAAGCTCAAACCTGTCGTCGGGGACGTCGACATCGCGAATCGGTAGGTGCCACCAGTGCATCCCGTGCTGCCGAACCGCCGGCCCCAGGTCGTCGATTGCCAGGAGGCGAAGCTCGTGATCCTCGATCAACGTCACCACCGTGGAGGCGCCCCAGTCGCGGATCACCCGAAGGTCCTCCGCGAGGTCGCGATCCCAGAACCCCAGCCGATCCTTCTTACCTGGACAGATGGTGAGCCCGAGCGCGCCCGGGTCCGGTCCGCACGGGATCTCTGCGATCCGCAGCGGCGAGTCCCAACTGGTTCGAATCCGCGGCAACCCGCTCATGGTCCGACCCAACGGAGCTTGGACGAATCGAGCTCGGGCTCGCCGTCCCACCGGTAGGCCACGAGCTTCCCGCCCTTGGCAATGCTGTAGTCAAGACACGCGGAGCGGTCCGAAAGGACTCGCGGGGTTCCGCTCAGCCAGTAGTGGCCGAAGAAGGTCGGCTTCTCGCCGTTGTGGCCGACTTGCGCGTGCTCGGGTATCGCCTGGTCGGGCAACCGCGCGCGCGCCTCGTCCGACAGCATGGCGGCTTGCCGGTAGGTCACCGCATGCTCATCCCACCAGCGCACGCGCACCCGGCTGCGTTCATGACCATCCTTGTCGCGAAAGGTATGAGGCGCGGGCAGCGGAATCTCGATCCCCTTCAACAACGCCTCTACCGCCTTGAAGACGCACGGCTCGGCGGTGTCCTTTTCACGCTCGTCTTCCGGCTCTCGGGTGGCCGGAACCATCAGGTCCTCGCCGAGGCGCCGGTCGGCGCTCAGGTGAGGTGCGAGATAGTCCATGAAGCGTTGGTGCCAGCAGGCGTGGACTAGGCGGAGCTCCGGCAGCTCCAGCCACAGGGGAAGCGTCAGGAACCAATCGATGATCTCCGCGTGCAGCGGCGTGCCGCCGACCGCGTCCAGGAACGCCTTGTGCTGCGAGTAGTTCTTCGGCCCGTATTTCGGCGAATGGTGAGGGCGCAGGTGCTCGCCGGGCTGGTCGGGGTCGGGCAGAAACCAGGCGATGGCGTTGAGCTCATGGTTGCCCATGACCGCTTGGGCGCTACCCGCGTCGACCATCGCCCGCACGATGCCGACGGTCTGGAGTTGGCGGGGTCCGCGGTCGATGAAATCGCCGACGAACAGAGCCTGGCGCGATGGATGGCGCCAGGCCCCGCCGCGCTCGCGGTAACCGAGGTCCGACAACAGGGCCGCGAGTGCATCCGCGTGTCCGTGGATGTCGCCGATCACGTCATAGGTCACGCTCAGCCTCCTGTGTAGCCTGTGCCCCGGTCGATGTCTCGCCGCGATGGCGGCTGATTCGACGGGCGGTGGAGCCGCCGCATCGCGCGTGAAGTGGCCGGCGATTCCGTCCCGAAGCAGCGAATCGAACACGACGCCGTACACGCCGGGGTCGATAATACACTTGAGCCGTGCGGCCCGTGGCTGCTCGGATCGCAGTTTTTAAACTAGACGGATGAGCGGGAATCCGAGGCTCGAACAGCGACAATCGGAGGAATCGAGATGGAGACACTGGCACGTTATCAGGGGGCGCTCTTGGGGCTTGCTGCGGGCGATGCCCTGGGAACGACCCTCGAATTCAAGCCGCCGGGCACCTTCGACCCCATCGAGGACATGGTGGGTGGGGGTCCGTTCGGACTGGAGCCCGGACAATGGACCGACGACACCTCCATGGCCCTGTGTCTCGCCGAGAGCCTGATCGAGTGCCGCGGCTTCGACCCCGCCGACCAGATGCGCCGATACCTGCGCTGGTACCGGGAGGGCTATTGGAGCAGCACCGGCACCTGTTTCGACGTCGGCAACACGATCGGGGCCGCGCTGCGGCGCTTCGAGCGCGACGGGAATCCGTTCGCCGGAGACATCAGTCCGCGCGCCGGCGGCAACGGCTCCCTGATGCGACTCGCGCCCATCCCCTTGGCCTTCGCGGGCAACCCGGCCGAGGCGATCCGACTGGCGGGAGAGATGTCGCGCACCACGCATGCGTCGCGGGAGCCCGTGGATGCCTGCCGCTACTACACCGCGCTCCTGGTCGGTGCCCTGCGAGGCGATCCCAAGGAGCAGCTCCTCGATGCTCGTTACAGCCCGACCGCCGGGGCGTGGGCGCAGGCCCCGTTGAGTCCGCGTATCGATGCGATCGCGGGCGGATCGTTCAAGCTCAAGCAGCCGCCGGAAATTCGCGGGAGAGGCTATGTGGTCGATGCATTGGAGGCCGCACTCTGGGCGTTCTGGACCACGAGAGACTTCACGACCGGCGCGCTCGCGGCGGTAAATCTGGGCGACGACGCGGACACCACCGGTGCCATCTACGGCCAGCTCGCGGGGGCCTATTACGGCGTCGAAGGCATCCCCCAAGGGTGGCGGGACCGGATCGCAATGCGTGAACCGCTGCTGGAACTGGTCGACGGGCTTCTGTCACTGGCGCGCGGTTAGACGAGGCGGCCGCCGAAGGCGAGTGCCCACAGGGCGCTCAACGACGCACGACAGGCGTGGGCCTTGTGGACCGGCCCGTCGTAGTTCCGGAACACGTCGATCCAGTGATCCGTAGAGGGGTAGCGGAAGTTGAAGGTTCGGCGCTTGCATTGGATGTCCGCGGCGTACCGAGCGAGTGCTGGTTGGAAAACGCAACCGGCCGATTTGCCCATGGTCGGTTGAATACCCCCCTTCCGAAGCGCTCGTCGCGCAGTCTAGGCGGCGTGCCTCGTTAATCTACCTTGACGGCTCATTCTGGTCCGCTTTTTGCCCCCGCTCCTGTGACGGCAGCGCCGACGGCGTAACCGCCGTACCACCTTTTTGGCCCCTTCGCTCGATGGACTGTGTTGCGAGCGCATGGCGGCCGCGCAACCCGAGAGGAAACTCATCATGCAGATTGGAAACACGAAAGAACGATGGGGTGCCGTGACCCAGGCATTTCACTGGCTTGTGGTTCTTGCAGTGATCACTCAATTGCTGGTCGGCTTGGCATTCGCCAGCCGGCCCCCGGACGCCGAATCCCGCGCGGAGCTGTTCCCGGTGCATACGACGCTCGGGCTGACGATTCTTCTGTTGATGATCGCCCGCCTCGTTTGGCGGCTCTCCAACCCGGTTCCGACGCTGGAGGGCAAGCTGAAGCCGTGGCAGCAGAAGCTCGCCCACGGCACCCATTGGCTGCTTTATCTGCTGCTGATTGGGTTGCCCATCGGCGGCTATCTGCTGGTAAGCGCCAGCGGTCATGACATCCCTTTCTTCGGCATCACGCTGCCTGCAGCGATTGGCGCAAACGATGGCCTCAAGGTCGTGATTGCGACCATGCACGTGACTGGCGCCCTGTTACTCGTCTTATTGATTACGCTTCACGTGGGCGGCGCGGTGCGCCACGCGCTAATCCTGAGGGATGGCGTGCTGCGCAGGATGACGCCGTTCCGGCGCTCGGGTACGACCCGGCAACCGGTCGGCGGGTCCCGGTCGATTAGGGCGCAATCGGACTAGCGGCGGGCGCGAGGCACCGGTCGAGCCCTCGTAAAAAAGCCTTCCCCGGCGTCGGGGAAGGCTTTGGCTGGAAGGTGGAAGCCGATTTACTGCGAATCCGGCTGAGCTGTTGACTCGAAATAGGCTGTAACGAACCCTCACTCAGCCATGCCGCTGAGCGCATAGGGCAGCAGAGGGACCAGGGAAATTGCAACGGCAAGCCAAATTCCCCAATGGGTCTTGGTACGCAAGGCTTCTTCACTCATCGCAGTTACCTCGTAATGAACAGATTGTTGAGCTGAGATGCTAGACAAACCATGTGCGTCGAAACCGTCCTCGCCCATCGGATCGACTCGCCGTTTTGGCTTCCGTCGACTCCAAGTGCGGCTTAAGGCCTTTCTAGCTGTCTCCGGATCCGAGCTAATACCGATGAAACCAGATTCAAGAAATACTCTGTTCTAAACATGGCCATTTCGCAGAATTTTGCTAGGTTTTAACCACCCCCGCTCGCGCGCGGGTCCGAGGAGCTCCCGTCGGAGGAGATCAGCCCGAGGGTTTAGGTGGGCAAATCACTTCGATCTGCCGTCGCATGGCTTGCCAATGGGTGCCTTGCCAGTAGAGCCGACCGCAGCCTTGGCAGCGCCAGAATTGTTGGTGGCGACACGCGACCGCGGCCGGTACCTCGGACTGCACGGCGGCCGCATCGACTCCGCTCAAGGCGCCGTTGCACATCGTGCAGCGGGTGAAAGGCGCGATATCGGCGCAAAGCTGCAGACGCTCGATCAGATAACCGAGCTGGGCGCCGGTGGAGCCGGCCCGGAGGTAACAACCGTGCGTCACCGCCTGACGCATCAGGAGCTGTCGATCGCGGGTCAGCAGAATGCGTTGTTCTTCGGCGCTGATGCGGGCAAGCGCGGCGTCGCCAGGGTCGTTGCACCATAGGGTGTCGAAGCCGAGCAGGCGCAGCCGCCGTGTCAAGGCGCCGAGATGGGCATCGGCGACGAAGCGCGGGCGTCGCAAGGGAGCCGGGCGCAGGCGCAAGAGCTGCCGCACATCGAAGGACTCGAACATGGGATAGACCGCGAGCCGGTCGCCGGCGACCACGGGCGTCTCGAGTCCCACGGATTCGCCGTCACGCAGAATCAGCTCGACCTCCGTGTGAGGCACCCCGCAGGTTTCGATCAGATGACGTGCCGGGACGGGCGGCGCGAAATCCAACGTGCGGTCGCGCTGGCGCCACTCGCTTGGCAGGAAGTCGTTGAGCTCGGCGTAGAAGCGCAGCGTGGCTTGGGCCATGGGCCGATTGTCGCACGCCATTCGCAGCGGCAAACGCCTGATGCTTGCGTGGATCTCCATTGCGCGGCGGCGTGGTTTTCGCTTGGAAAACCCGGCCCGGGTCATTTTAGGTTGCGCTAATAAACAAATATACTGTCGCCGCGGCGCATGCCGCTCGCCTTGGCGAGCGGTGAGCTGGGTCCGGTCACGTCCCCATGTGGCGCCTACTCTAAACGCTTTCGCGGTCTCGGGATCCGACATGAGCGCGTCCATCCACAACCCGCACTTCCTGCTGCGGCGTCTGCACTCGCTGCTGGGGCTGTTGCCGGTGGGCGCTTTCCTCATGTTCCACCTGTGGGAGAACTCCCAGTCGCGTTTCGGCGCCGATCACTACAACGGCGAGGTGGTGGGCTTCCTGCAGGGAATGAACTACCTGCCGGTGCTGGAGATTTTCGTCATCGCGCTGCCGCTGTTGTTCCACGCGGGCTATGGGCTGGTCATCGCGGCGCAGGGTCGACCCGAGGTCGGGCGCTACCATTACGCCCGTAACTGGCTGTACTGGCTCCAGCGCGTCTCGGGAATCGGCATCCTGTTGTTTCTCTTGATTCACGTGTGGCTCACGCGGGTTCAGACGATGCTCGATCCGGCGATCCGCGACAATCTCTACGCGTACATGCAGGCGCTGTTGTCCCAGCCCTGGATGTTCGCGTTTTACCTGGTCGGACTGCTGCTCTCGGTGCTCCATTTGGCCAACGGCCTGTGGTCGATGTCTATCGTGTGGGGGCTCACCACCTCCGCCGCCGCCCAACGGCGGATGGGTTTTGCGAGCGCGGCGATCGGGTTGCTGCTCGCGGCCATCGGCATTCATGGCCTGATCGGTTTTCTGCCATGAGCAAACCAACGGTCATCGTGGTCGGCGGCGGTCTGGGCGGACTCTGGGCGACCCTGCGCATCGCCGAAGGCGGGTTTCCGATCCAACTGTTCTCGCTGTTCGAGGTCAAGCGCAGTCACTCGGTCTGCGCCCAGGGCGGCATCAACGCGGTACTGGACATCAAGGGCGAGCGCGACTCGATCCACCAGCACATCGTCGACACCATCAAGGGCGGCGAATATCTGGCCAACCAGCCGCCGATCAAGAGCCTGTGCGAGGAGGCGCCGGGCCTGATCCGAACCTTCGAACGGATGGGCGTCACCTTCTCCCGCACCCCTGAGGGTCTGCTCGACCAACGGCTGTTCGGCGGGGTGAAGAACCGCCGCACCTGTTTCGCGGGCGCCAGCACCGGCCAGCAGCTTCTCTACGGCCTGGACCAACAGGTCCGCCGGCTGGAGAGCGAGGGTCGCGTCTCCAAGCGCGAGTGGTGGGAGTTTCTGTCGCTGATTCGGGATGCGGACGGCGTGTGCCGCGGCATCGTCGCCATGGATCTGAGAAGCATGGAAGTGAGCGCCTTTCACGCGGACGCGGTGGTGATGGCAACAGGCGGATTCGGGCAGATCTACGCGCCCAAGACCACCACCTCAACCAGCTGCACCGGCGCGGCGGCCAGCCGCTGTTATCAGCAGGGCGCCTGGTTCGCGAACGCCGAGTTCTTCCAGTTCCACCCGACCGCGATGATCGGTCGCGACAAGACCCGTCTGATGAGCGAGGCGGCGCGCGGCGAGGGCGGGCGGGTGTGGGTGCCGAGGAAGGGCGACGATACCCGCCCGCCGCGGCAGATCCCGGACAGCGACCGTCACTATTTCCTCGAGGAATTCTTTCCCGCCTACGGCAACACCGTGGCCCGCGACGAGGCCGCGCGCGCGATCTGGCGCGTGACCCGACAGATGGGTATGGGCATCGGCGGCAGCGACCGGGTCTATCTGGACCTGACTCACCTGGACCGCGGCTATGTCGCGACCCGACTGGGCGCGATCCTGGACATCTACCGCAAGTTCGCCGGCAGCGACCCGATCGACGAGCCGATGGAGATCTTTCCCGCGGCCCATTACCCCATGGGCGGTCTGTGGGTCGACTTCGAGCGCGGGCCGGACGGCGGACTGCAACCCGGCAGCCCGCGCAACCACGCCACCAACATCCCCGGACTCTACGCCTGCGGCGAATGCGACTACGCCTATCACGGGGCGAATCGGCTCGGGGCGAACTCGCTACTCTCGGCAAGCTTCTCGGGCCGGGTCGCCGGCGAGGCGGTGGTCTCCTACCTGAAGGGCCTCGCGGCAACCGGGGGCGATGC
>JBGSTR010000206.1:0-8857 GCA_041736365.1 Chromatiaceae bacterium
GGCAACGCGGCCGGCGCCGCGGCCAACCGCGTCGCGGTCGAGGCCTGCGTCGAGGCACGCAACGAGGGCCGCGAGATCGAGAAGGAAGGCAAGGACATCCTGACCAAGGCCGCCAAGTCCAGCCCCGAGCTGAAGGCCGCCATGGAGACCTGGAAGGAGATCAAGTTCGAGTTCGACACCGTCGACAAGCTGGACGTGGCGCACAAGTAAGCCACCCCCTCCGGCCTCCAGCGCAAATTCGCTGGAGGCCGGCGACTCGAGCTGAGCCAACCACGAATTAGCACGACTCTTATTTGAGGAATTAGCAATGAGCGAGATGCAGGACTACAAGTCCAGCCTGTCCGATGCCCACAGCCGGAAGTTCGAGACCTTCTCCTATCTGCCGCCGATGGATCCGAAACAGATCCGCAAGCAGATCGAGTACATCGTCTCCAAGGGCTGGAACCCGGGTATCGAGCACTGCGAGCCGGAGAACGCCGTCCAGAACTACTGGTACATGTGGAAGCTGCCGATGTTCGGCGAGACCGACGTCGACGCCATCCTGGCCGAGTGCGAGGCCTGCCACAAGGCGCATCCGAAGAACCACGTGCGTCTGCTGGGCTTCGACAACTACGCCCAGTCCGCCGGCGCCTCCATGGTCATCTACCGCGGCAAGGCGGTGTAATGACGGTTCAGGCCAACGCCTGAGCCGGAAGGCCCCTGCTCCGCCGCGCGGGTCAGGGGCTTTTTTTTCAATTCGATCGTGAATGCGCAAGCACGTCGGAACGCGATGAACGAAGAAAACTGGAATGAAGCCGACGGCCCGCGCAGCGATATGATCTCTTGAGCTCGAGAGTGTCTCGCAATCGTCTGGTCGCAATTTTCTCTCCGTTGAAACCATGACGACTTTTCTTTAGGAGAGATGTGCAGGGAAAACACATGCTTTCGAAAATCATCGTAGGTGCCTGGTCGACTCTCATCGAAATTTCACTCTGGCTGCTGCTGCTCATATCCCTGATTGCAGGTTGGCAAGCGGGCGGTTTTCTCGGCGCGGTAGCGGGATTGATCGTTGCGTTTATCGTCGGGTCAATGGTCCTCGGCGCCTTTCTCGCACTGGACGACATCCGAAAATCCGTGCGGGCAATCGAGCGACAGAAGTAACCGGTTTGTCGATCCCGCGCGAGCGCGTGGGATCGACCGGAAAACACGGCCGACCACACCGATTTCAGCCAACTCCGTTCCCGTTCGTTTCTTTATCAGGCGCTCCCGGCGCTTTCCGGTTCAACTCGAGCAAGCAGGACCAAGACCATGAGCGAGATCGATCGCGACCAGTATGTGATTACCGAAGAGCCCTACTATCGCCCCGTGACCAACGAGGTGGAGATGTACCAGGCGGCCTACGATGCGCGTATGCCGGTCATGCTCAAGGGGCCGACCGGTTGCGGTAAGTCGCGCTTCGTGGAATACATGGCCTGGAAGCTCCAACGGCCGCTGATCACCGTGGCCTGCAACGAGGACATGACCGCCTCGGATCTGGTCGGGCGTTTCCTGCTGGACATCAACGGCACCAAGTGGCAAGACGGCCCGCTGACGGTGGCCGCACGCGTCGGCGCCATCTGCTATCTCGACGAGGTGGTCGAGGCGCGCCAGGACACAACGGTCGTCATCCATCCGCTCACCGACCACCGGCGAAACCTGCCGCTGGAGAAGAAGGGCGAGTTGGTTCACGCCCACCCGGACTTCCAGATCGTCATCTCCTACAACCCCGGCTACCAGAGCCTGATGAAGGACCTTAAGCAGTCCACCAAACAGCGCTTCGGGGCGATGGACTTCGACTATCCTACGTCCGAGATCGAGACCGAGATCGTCACCCACGAGGGCGGTGTCGACGCCAAGACCGCCGAGAAGCTGGTGCAGGTCGCCCAGCGCAGTCGCAATCTCAAGGGCCACGGGCTGGACGAGGGCATGTCGACCCGGCTCTTGGTCTACGCCGCACAGCTCATCTCCAAGGGTGTCGATCCCCAATCGGCCTGCCAAATGGCCCTTGTCCGTCCGCTGACGGACGACCCGGATATGAGGGATACCCTGGATGCGGCCGTCAATACCTACTTCTGAGCGGGCCCGGGACGGCCTCGTGGAGCGCGCGTTCGAGTACCTTCTGTACGCAAGCCGCTGGCTGCTGGCGCCGATCTATTTGGGTCTCAGCCTGGCCTTGCTCGCCATCGGCATCAAGTTCTTCCAGGAAGTCGCGCACATCCTGCCGGCTATCCTGGAGATCACCGAGTCGGACCTGGTCCTGGTCGTGCTGAGCCTGGTGGATATCGCCCTGGTGGGCGGCCTCCTGGTGATGGTGATGCTCAGCGGTTATGAAAACTTCGTATCGCGGATCAACCTCGCGGAGGGCGACGAAAAGCTCAGTTGGCTGGGCAAGCTCGACTCCGGCTCCCTAAAACAGAAGGTTGCGGCATCGATTGTTGCGATTTCCTCGATCCATCTGCTCAAGGCCTTCATGAACCTGCAGAACATCGAGAACGACAAACTAATGTGGTACGTGATCATCCACATGACCTTCGTGATATCGGCGACGGGCATGGCCTGGGTGGATCGCATGAACAACACGCACTGAGGCGGCTTGCTATGTCGGTAGATTTCTCCGAATACGTCTCCTGTCTCAAAACCAATTCGGACCACGAGCACGTCCAGGTCCTCGATTCGAGCTACCACGAGGCGGCGCGCGTCATGTCGCCGCGGGGGTTGGAGCACTACCTGACCGGCATGCGCGCCATGTGCACCCTGAACAAGGGCGAGGACCTCATCCTTACCTACGTGCAGGAGATGCCGAGCGTCGCCAAGGAGGTCGGTGAGGACATCGTCCCGGACATCGTCAGCGCGCTGATGAAGCTCTCTTCCCACACCTCCGGCACCGTGGTCACCCTGGTGATGGCCAACCTGCCCCTGGCGGCGAGCCGTCTGGGCGACGCGGACGTGATGCGCGGCTATCTCAACCTGCTGCATCAACTCGCCGGCAAGGCCCCGCGCGGGCTGCGTCCGATGATGGAGAACATGGAGGAGCTGCTGTCCAAGCTCACGCTCGGCGGCCTGCGCCGCTGGGCGCTGTGGGGAGCCCAGGCCCATGCTCGGGATCTCGATGGGCAGATGGCCTACTTCGGGCTCAAGACGGAGTCCTCGCGCGCGGTGCTGCAGCGCGAGCGGCGCGGCACCCTGTTCGTCGACACGCAGCGCAAGCTCAACTTCTATCTGCGAGCCCTGTGGGCACGCGCCTTCTTTATGCGCCCCACCTCCGGGGACTACGAGACCCGCACCGGCCTCAAGCCCTTCATCGAGAACTTCCAGATCCATCTGCCGGATGCCTTCGACAGCTATCGCGGCATCGGCGGCCGCGAGCTTTATCGCGCGGCGGCGGCCCACTGCGCCGCGCACATGGTCTACACCACGGCGCCGCTGAGCGGGGAACAGCTCAGTCAGGCGCAGATGAAGTTCATCGAGCTGTTCGAGGACGCGCGGGTGGAGAAGCTGGCGATCGCCGACTTCCCGGGGCTGCGCAAGCTGTGGCTGTCGTTCTTCACCGCGCCGCTCACGCCCAACGACGAGTACGAAGAGCTCCATCCCATGATGGATCTCATGATGCGGATGGCCCGGGCTCTATTGGATCCCCACTATCGGGACGATTTGCCCCTGGTAAACGAAATGTCCGCGAACTTTCGGCGCGCGGTGGCCGAGCGCGGAAGCGACAATCGCATCAGCTGGGACGCCGGCATTGCCTTCTACAACTACATTGTCCAAAGCGTGCCGTTGCCGAACCTGCGGGTGCTGGAGAACTGGCCGCTGCCCTATCGCGACGACAACCGTTACATCTGGGCCTTCGACGAGAACCTCTTCTTGTCGCGCGGCGTCGATTATCTGCCGGCCTCCGAGCAGCAGCTGCGCAAGTATGTCTCGGTAATGGAAATGGCCACCACGCTGGACTGCGAGCTGGCCGGAGACGACGCCCAAGAGGTCTGGGTCTGCTCCACCGAATTCTTCCCCTATGAGGATCACGGCGTCTCCTTCAACGAGATGTGGGGCAAGGAGCCGGTCTCCGAGCCCTATCGCTACCAGGAGTGGGACTATCACGCCCAGCTCTATCGCCCGGACTGGGCGACCGTGATCGAGCGCCGTCAGGGACGCGGCGACCCGGAGGCGATGGACGAGATCCTGGTCAAGCATAAACCGATCGCCAGCCGAATCCGCCGCCTCATCGACGCACTCCAGCCCCAGGGGATCGTGCGCCGTCGCGGCTACGAAGAGGGCGAGGAGCTGGATCTGAACGCCGCCGTGCGGGCCATGATCGACATCCGGCGCGGCATCATGCCCGACCCGCGGATCAATATCCGCATCGCCCGGCATGTCCGCGATCTGTCGATCGTGGTGCTCATGGATCTGTCCCAGTCGACCAACGAGAAGGTGGGCTTCAAGGAAGGCGAGCCGGGCTACGCGGAGGCGCCGTCGATCCTGGACCTCACGCGCGAATCCACCGGTCTGTTGGCGTGGGCCATCGACAGCATCGGCGACAACTTCGCGGTGCACGGCTTCGCCTCCGACGGTCGCCACGACGTCCAGTACTATCGCTTCAAGGACTTCAACCAGCCCTACGACGACGAGGCGAAATCACGCATGGCGGGGATGAAGGGCGGACTGTCCACGCGCATGGGCGCGGCGCTGCGTCACGCCGGCTGGCACCTCACCCAGCAACCGGCCCAGAAGCGGCTGGTGCTGGTCATCACGGACGGCGAGCCGGCCGACATCGACGAGCGCGATCCGCAGTATCTGCGTCACGATTCGAAGCGGGCGGTGGACGACCTGGCGATGATGGGGGTGCACACCTACTGCCTTACCCTGGATCCCAACGCGGACCGCTACGTGGCGCGCATCTTCGGCGAGAACAGCTACTCGATCGTCGATCACGTCGAGCGGCTGCCGGCCGTGTTTGCGGCGCTGACCGGCTGAGCTCGCGCCGTTCCGCATTGCGCGACGAGGCCTCTCGCGCCCGAAGGCGAATCGGGCCTCGATTGCCATTCGTGCCGACGCCCGTTGATCCGCCTCGATTCGCCCCGATTACGATTTCGTTGCGGCCATTGCGTCGGTGCGGGGTCTCCCTGCGGCGCGGTCCGCAACCGAATGGAGATTGCCCATGAGACGTCTAACCGCGCCGTTGCTGCTGCTCGCAGCCCTCGCCGCGACGGGCTGCGCGAGCACCAATTGCGTAGCCCCGACCGGAGACGCCAACGTCACACCGGCCGCGGTCTCGACCGCGGGGGGGCATACGGGCGAGCTGGTTCGATGGGGCGGCACCATCACCAGCGCGCGCAACCTGGAGGACTCCACGGAGCTTGAGGTAATCGCCTACCCGTTGGATCGATGCGGTCAACCGCGGACCAACGCGGAGCCGATCGGGCGTTTCGTCGTCGTCCAGAAGGGCTACTTGGAAACCGCTGAATATCAGCCGGGGCGCGCCGTGACCGTATCGGGTCTGATTTCCGGGGTACGCGCGGGTTCCGTGGGCGACGCCCCTTACCGCTTCGCGCTGCTGCAAAGCAGAGACCTGATGCTCGTGCCCGAGCAACAAGCCTTCGGCGGCTACACCCGTCCCTTTATGAGCATCGGGATCGGCGGCGGCAGCGGGGGCGTCGGCGGCGGGATCGGGGTCAGCTTCTAGGCTCGAGCGCCGGCCATGGGCGCCGGCTGGAAAGCCGGGCCCGGACGCCCTGGGGGCAAGGGTCAGCGATGCGCGATCTCTTTCTCGGTGAAGAGATAGTCGCGCAGCTCCTTGTCGAAGGTAGGATCCTTGCGGCGGATCCACTCCAGAACCATGGCCGCGTGCTCCTTCTCCTCGTCCCGGTTGTGCGCCAGGATCGCCGCCAGGTCGGAATCCTTACAGGCGTCGACCCGCTGGTTGTACCAGTCGACGGCCTCAAGCTCTTCCATCAACGACGTAATGGCCCGGTGCATGTCACGGGTCTCGTCGGACAATTCTACGATCGGCTCGTGATAGCCCTCGTTTGCCATCTGTAGGTCTCCCAGGTTGCATCCAGTTCGCGATCAAGACCTCAAATAAGGCCAGGTCCCGAATTGTCCAGCGGTGGTCGGCGATTCGCAAGGCCGGGATCCCGGCTCCGCGGCCGCGGCCGGCGGTCTCGGACTTATTTGGCCTTTCCGAGAGACTGCACCAGTTTCATGCTTGCGTTGAAAAAGTCGTCGTCGGGACTTTCCTCGCAATTGGCTTGAACCCGGTTGAGCGCGCCATCGAGCGCGGCGCCACGCAGCACGTCGGTGCCCGTCGCCAGATTCAGCCCCGAAATGAACCCGGCGAGCCATTCCCGGTAACGTAGATACTCCTCGCCGGTCATCGCCTCCGGGGTGCCCACCTGCGGGGCGGCGGCGAGAAAAGACCCGCAGGTCTTCACACCGTATCCCCACAGCGGCGGCATGTCGGCGGCGCCCGCGGTCGTGCTGAACACCACCGCGAGCGTAAGCAGTGCCTTTCGAACCGCGAGCAAATGCGGCTTCATCGTCCTTACCCCCGAGGTTGGTACCGGTAAACGCCATGCGACCCGCCACCGGCGTGCGCAGAGACAAGCCGCGCGCCGATCGCAACGCGACAGTATTGCCCATTCGACGTAACCCGGCGAGCGCCGGGCGTTTGAGCGCGGCCGCAGGAACGCGCGATCAATACCATCGAAGTTGGACGCGCGGCGCGAACGGCCGTCGCCGGCTGACGTCCAGATATCAAAAAAAGATCATATTTACGTAACCGCGCATTCACACCGCTGGGAGAGACTCGGGTGGCAAAGCCCCCAATCAGGTGCCTCCAAATGAACGCGCTTCCCCCCGCGCTGAAGAACGAACCTCCGATTCTAGCCTGCGTAAGCGTAACAAGAGATTCCGAGGCCCCTCTCTTGGCCGCCGCAAGCCTGGCCGAGTCGTCACGCGCACCACTCGTCGTGCTCCACGTCGTACACGAGCCCGGGGATCACCCCGGATACTACCGTCGATCCGGTCCTCGAGACGCGTCGCTGCCAATCGACATGATCGCCGAACGCATGCTCAAGCACTTCCTGAACGACGTTCGAGAGCGACATCCGGAGCTGCAATCCACGCTCGAGACGGCGGAAGTAGTGTTGGTCTCCGGCATACCTCAGACGCGAATTCCAGAAGTCGCGCGGCGGGTCGAGGCGCAACAAATCGTCATCGGCAGCAGCAAACGGGGGCGCCTCGCCGACCGGATCCGTGGCGCCACATCCACTGCCGGCCCCCGCGGCGAAGCCATTCCGGTCACCGCCATCCCGATCAGCCCCCAGGTCTGGGAACAGCCCGCCGAGGCCGCCGCCGCGAAGCCGATCTCCGCATTCCTCGCCACCCAATAAACCGGCGCACGGCGAGTGTATCGCCGGGTTACGCTGCGCTAACCCGACCTACGCGGAACACTCCACCGCCCGTAGGTTGGCGGTGAGCGCCGCGAACCCCAACGATCCCTACCCGCGATTTAGTCCAGTTTCCCCGTTCCTCAACCCTCGCGCCCTGACGAGCCTTGACCGGCGTTCACCAGCGAAAAAGCGCTGACCCTCGTTCTCCTCCGACCAAAACCGGCGAACCGATCCACAAGCTTCGTTTCGTTCACCCGTTGCCCGTATGACTCACGCTTTGAGCCCGCTCTCCAGATACAATCCCGGCCCTCATACGGCGATTTCGGAAGCAAAAATCGGGAGAACGACGTGGAAGATCTGTACACGATCCTTCGGCAGGCGGTCGCGGACACGGCTGGCATCAGCGTTGGCGCAACCCTGACCGCGCTCAACGGAACCGGGCACGTGTTGCCACCCACCTACGCCGATGCGCCGCTCAGGCACAACATGACATCACCGGACGCCCGTGGCGTATCCGCCTGGGTCAGCATCGACAGCCCCGCATCCTTTGCCAATCGGGTCGAAGCGGAGCTGGTCCGCAGCGGATTGAACCTGGCCCCGCTTAGTGTGCAGGTCGCGGGTCGGACCCTTTCGACATTGCAAATGCCGCATCGCGCCTTCGACGCCATCCTTCGCGACGCCGCCGATGCGGCCGGCACCGCTTTCCGTAAAACCGACATCGGTAAATCGTTGGTCGGCGCTTCGGCTCAAGATGCGAGCCCGCTTCTTAGATACGATCCGGCGCTACTGCTGTTGGGTGGCTGGGACTCCACGGGCCTAGGCGGCAATACCGGCCAGGAGCGCAAGTGGCCCGCATTGCTCAGCGTCGAGATTACGGGAGCCAACGCCGTGTCGCTGAACCGGGCAGGCGGACGCCTCGACCCGCTGGGCATTACGCTCGGCGCGGGGCGGGTCGTACGCGATGGGGACAGCTATCGATTGGTTCCCGAACGCGAGAAACCACCAGCGGGCGCCGAGCGCCCCTCCGAGATCAACCACGGCAATATTGCGCCCACCGTCAGCCCAAAGGGCGTCCTGGTGGAGTCCATCCGTCTCGCCGGCTCGCTGAGCCTGACACGGCTGCGCCGTTACCAGTTCGGCGACCCGAGCGCCAATGCCGCGGCCCACACCTTTCTGGCGTGCATGGGCGTCTTCGGCGTCGCCGCCGTGCTGGAAGATGGGTTGGACCTGCGCCGCGACTGCGAGCTGGTCGCCGACGATATCACCTGGGCGCTGCGGGGGACCGGCCGCAATGAGCCGATCCACGTCACCCCGAACGATGCCCGCGCCGCGCTGGAACGCGCCATGGCGGAGGTTGACATCGCCGCGCCGGTGACCTTCACGGCAGGAGAAAATCTGGAGCAATTGGTCGCACGGAGCCGCTGACGTGCTCGCGTTGCGCATCGCGTTCCTCC
>JBGSTR010000559.1:0-9269 GCA_041736365.1 Chromatiaceae bacterium
GCGTGCCGGTGCTGGAAGGCGACGGTCCGACCGAGTGCTCGCCGGTGACCTGCGTGAACCCCGTGGAGGGGGTGCGCAAGCCCGGGTCGGTCGGCGTGCCGATCCCCGGCGTCGAAATGCGCATTCTCGACACCGCGGGACGGGAAGTCGCGGACGGCGAGCCCGGCGAGGTGTGTGTGCGCGGTCCCAACGTGATGAAGGGCTATTTCCAAATGCCCGAGGTGACGCGCGAGTCGTTCCACGCCGATTGGTTTCGCACCGGAGACCTCGGCTATCGCGACGCGGACGGTTATTACTTTCTCGTCGATCGGATCAAGGATTTGATCATCAGCAACGGTATGAACGTCTATCCACGGGTGATCGAGGAGGTGCTGTATGCGCACCCCGCGGTCGCCGAGGCCGCCGTGGTCGGCGATCCCGATGCGTTGCACGGCGAGGTCGCGGTGGCGCACGTGGCCCTGAAACCGGATGCGCAGGCCACCCCGCGCGAGCTTCGCGATTGGTGCCGCGAGCATCTGGGACGGCATGAAATCCCGCGCCGAGTAACCATCCACGACTCTCTGCCGCGCAATGCGGCCGGCAAGATCCTCAAGCGCGAGCTGCGGCGGATCGGCGAGCACGAGCGGGGTGTCGACAGCCTCTAACCGCCTGACGCTTGGATCGCCGAACCGCCACGGGCTATACTGCCGTGCTTTTACCGGTCGATGTCAGGCCTGCGACGACGGGCCCCAGGCGACCGGACATCCGAACACAACGGCGCGCGGGAGACGACAGCATGCAGGTATCGGTGGAAGCGGGGGAAGGCCTCGAGCGACGGATGCGGATCGATCTGCCCGCGGAGCAGGTCGACGGCGAGATCGCCAAGCGCCTGCAGCAAATCGCCCGCAACGCGCGGCTTCCGGGGTTCCGTCCCGGTAAGGTGCCGCTGAAGATTCTGCGCCAGCGCTTCGGCGAGAAGGTCGAGCAGGAGGTATTCGGGGATCTGGTGCAGTCGAGCTTCTCCGACGCCGTCGCCCAAGAGTCGTTGCGGCCGGCGGGAATGCCGCGCATCGATCCGGACATCGACAACGTTGCGAAGCGCTATAGCTACACGGCGACCTTCGAGGTGCTGCCCCAGATCCAGCTTGCCCCGCTCGCTGGACGGGTCGTAAAGCGGCCGGTGAGCGAGGTTGAGGATAGCGATTTCGACGCGATGATCGACCGGCTGCGCGAGCAGCGCAAGACCTGGAGCCCGGTGCAGCGTCCCGGCGTCAACGGCGATCGGTTGACGATTTCGTTCACCGGATTTGTCGACAACGAGCCCTTCGAGGGTGGCTCGGCCGAGGGTGTTCCGCTGGAGCTTGGCTCCGGGCGCATGATCGCCGGCTTCGAGGAAGGACTGGTCGGCGCCGCTCCGGGGGATCGGCGGACCCTGGAGCTTCAGTTTCCCGAGGCGTACCAGGCGGAGCATCTTGCCGGCAAACCGGTACGCTTCGAGGTCACGGTCGACGCGGTCGACGAGCCCTCGCTTCCGGAGGTGGACGGCGAATTCGCCCGCGCCTTCGGGATCGAGAACGGCGATGTCGAGCGTTTCCGTGCCGACGTGCGGGCGAACATGCAGCGTGAGCTCAAGCAACGTATCGACGCGCGGATCAAGTCAGGCGTGATGGACCTGTTGCTGGAGGCGAATGCGATCGATTTGCCGGCGGTGCTGGTGAAGGAGGAGATTCGCAGTCTTAAGGAGCAAACCGCCCAGGGGATGCGCGGCAGCAACATGGCATTGCCCGACAATCTGTTCGAGGATTCGGCTCGGCGGCGGGTGGCTCTGGGTCTGATCGTCGCCGAGATCGTGCGCGAGCAGGGCATCGTCGCCAACGCCGATCGGGTCCGCGCAGTGGTCGAAGATCTGGCCTCGACCTACGAGCGCCCGCAAGACGTGATTGGATACTACTACGGGGATCGAAAACGGCTAAGCTCGGTCGAATCACTGGTGCTCGAGGATCAGGTCGTAGACTGGGTGTTGGGTCAAGTATCCGTAGAGGACGAACCGCTAAGCTTTGAGCGGCTGACCGCCCCGGGCCCCGGTGACTGAGCAACTGCGGTCCCCGGACCGCCCCCCACAGCAGCGACAGGTGCGAGTATCCCAATGAGCCAAAATCCGACCTCATCCGACTGGAGTCCCGAGGCGCTCGGCCTGGTGCCCATCGTCGTCGAGCAAACCGCTCGCGGCGAACGATCGTTCGACATCTACTCGCGACTCTTGAAGGAGCGGGTGATCTTTCTTGTGGGTCCGGTCGAGGACCACATGGCCAACCTGATCGTGGCCCAGCTCCTGTTCCTGGAGTCGGAGAACCCCGACAAGGATATTCACCTCTACATCAATTCGCCCGGTGGATCGGTCACCGCGGGTTTGGCCATCTACGACACCATGCGCTTCGTGCGTCCGGACGTGAGCACCATGTGCATCGGTCAAGCGGCGAGCATGGGGGCCTTGTTGTTGGCCGGCGGCGCCGCGGGCAAACGCTTTTGCCTGCCCCACTCGCGCATGATGATCCACCAGCCGCTGGGCGGATTTCAGGGCCAGGCGACGGACATCGACATCCACGCCCGCGAGATTCTCTATATCCGCGATCGCCTTAATCAGATCCTCTCCGAGCATACCGGGCAGCCGATCGAGAAGATCGCCGAGGATACCGATCGGGATCGATTCCTCGGTGGGGAGGAGGCACAAACCTACGGTCTCATCGACAAGGTGATTTCGGAGCGCGGTCCGGCTCCGACCAAGTCTTGAGCCATGCAATTTCCGACCCGATATCGCCACTGTAGCCATGCGGCCCGTGGCGCGGCCAGATCGGCAACAAGACCCCGATCGGCCGCCTTCTTGCCATCCAAGCGCAAACCTTTATGATTAGAGTCGAGTCAGCCTCGATCGGGACGATTGGGTCCCCGTCGTACACCGAACTTCGGAGAGCCATCAGCCGATGAGCGGAAACAATCACGGAAAGAGCGACGAAGGAAAGCTGCTCTACTGCTCGTTTTGCGGTAAGAGCCAGCATGAGGTCCGCAAGCTGATCGCCGGTCCCTCGGTGTTCATTTGCGACGAGTGCGTCGAGCTCTGCAACGACATCATCCGCGAGGAGATGCAGGAGGGTGTCGGCGACGCCACCAGCAACCTGCCCAAGCCGCGCGAGATCAAGGAAAGCCTCGATCAGTTCGTGATCGGGCAGGAGCACGCCAAGAAGGTCTTGTCGGTCGCCGTCTACAACCACTACAAGCGTCTGGAAGTGGCCGAGGCGAAGGAAGAGATCGAGATCGCGAAGAGCAACATCCTGCTGATCGGGCCCACCGGCTCGGGCAAGACGCTGCTTGCCGAGACCCTGGCTCGTCTGCTCAACGTGCCCTTCACCATCGCGGATGCGACCACCCTCACCGAGGCGGGTTACGTCGGCGAGGACGTTGAGAACATCATTCAGAAGCTGCTGCAGAAGTGCGACTACGACGTCGACAAGGCGCAGACCGGCATCGTCTACATCGACGAAATCGATAAGATTTCACGCAAGTCGGACAACCCGTCGATCACGCGCGATGTCTCCGGCGAAGGCGTGCAGCAGGCGCTGCTCAAGCTGATCGAGGGCACGATCGCCTCGGTGCCGCCCCAGGGCGGCAGAAAGCACCCGCAGCAGGAATTTCTCCAGGTCGACACCTCCAATATCCTGTTCATCGTCGGCGGTGCCTTTGCCGGCCTCGACAAGGTGATCCAAAACCGTTCGCGCAAGACCGGTATCGGCTTCTCCGCGGAGGTCCACAGCAAGGACGATCGGCGCCAGATTGGCGAGCTGTTGAGCGCCGTCGAGCCCGAGGACCTCATTCGCTACGGCCTGATCCCGGAATTCGTCGGCCGCCTCCCCGTCATGGCGACCCTGGAGGAGCTCGACGAGGATGCGCTGGTTCGCATCTTGACCGAGCCGAAGAACGCCATCATCAAGCAATACGGACGCCTGTTCGACATGGAGGGCGTGGAGCTGGAGCTGCGCGAGGATGCGCTGAGGTGCATTGCCACCAAGGCCATGGAGCGCAAGACCGGCGCCCGGGGCCTGCGTACCATCATGGAGCAGGTGCTGCTCGACACCATGTATGACCTGCCGTCGATGCATACGGTGAGCAAGGTGGTCGTGGACGGATCCGTGATCTCCGGGGAGAACAAACCCTTCCTGATCTACGAAGGCGTGGAGAAGCACGCGGCCGTCGCCGATTGAGCTCATTCGCGGCAATTGCGCGGCCGGGGCGCTTTCGCGCACGGTATTCCGTGCCGCTTCGGGCGGGGTGGCTGTTGAACTCGGGGCGCAAAGCCCTGATTCTTACCCGCAACCTGCAACGCTATTGACGTCCCCCGCGGCTCGAGGCCAGCACCCGGATGGTTCCGGGTGTCTTGGGCATCGCGCAACACGGACGTCGACCTCACCTGAATAGGCTCCCATGGCCCACCAAGATTCCGTAACCAGTAAAATAAGCTCGTCCGCCTGCGATGTGCCGGTGCTGCCATTGCGCGACGTTGTCGTTTACCCGCACATGGTCATCCCGCTGTTCGTAGGCCGGGACAAGTCCATTCGGGCGCTCGACGGCGCCATGGCAAGCGACAAGCAGATCCTGCTGATTGCCCAAAAGAGTGCCGACGTGGACGATCCGGGGGTCGGCGATCTCCATGAGATCGGAACACTCGCCAACATCCTGCAACTGCTGAAGCTCCCCGACGGCACCGTGAAGGTGCTGGTCGAGGGCAATCGACGCGCGCGGATCCTTCGCTTCCTGACCACCGAGGAGTCGTTCACCGCCGCCATCGAGCCGCTCCCCGAGACGCTCGAGGCCGACGAGCGGGAGCAGGAGGTGCTGATGCGATCGGCGGTGACGCTGTTCGATCAGTATGTGAAGCTCAACAAGAAGGTCCCGCCGGAGGTTCTTACTTCACTGTCGAGCATCGACGAGGCCGGACGCCTCGCCGACACCATGGCGGCCCACATGTCGCTGAAGCTCGAAGAGAAGCAGCGCGTGCTGGAGATGATCGACGTACAGGCACGTCTTGAGCACCTCATGGGGCTGATGGAATCCGAGAACGACATCCTGCAGATGGAGAAGCGGATTCGCGGGCGCGTGAAGCGCCAGATGGAGAAGAATCAGCGCGAGTATTACCTCAACGAGCAGATGAAGGCGATCCAAAAGGAGCTCGGAGAGCTCGAAGAGGCGCCGAACGAGATCGAGGACTTGGCCAAGCGCATCGAGGCCGCGGGGATGCCCAAGGAGGTCAAGGCCAAGGCCCAGTCCGAGCTGAACAAGCTGAAGCTGATGTCGCCGATGTCGGCCGAGGCCACGGTGGTGCGCAACTATGTCGACACCCTTGTCAACGTGCCGTGGAATAAGCGCAGCCGAATTCGCAACGACATTCGGGTGGCGGAGCAGGTTCTCGACAAGGACCATTACGGCCTGGAGCGGGTCAAGGAGCGAATCCTCGAGTACCTCGCGGTGCAGCAGCGGGTGCGCAAGCTCAAGGGCCCGATCCTGTGTCTCGTGGGTCCGCCCGGCGTCGGCAAGACGTCGCTGGGGCAATCCATTGCGCGTGCCACCAACCGCAAATTCGTGCGCATGTCCCTGGGCGGGGTGCGCGACGAGGCGGAGATCCGCGGCCATCGGCGCACCTATATCGGCGCGCTACCGGGCAAGATTATCCAAAACATCTCCAAGGTCGGATCGCGCAATGCACTGTTTTTGCTCGATGAGATCGACAAGATGGCGATGGACTTCCGCGGAGACCCCGCGTCGGCTCTGCTTGAGGTGCTCGATCCGGAGCAGAATCACACCTTCAACGACCACTATCTCGAGGTCGATTTCGACCTCTCGGAGATCATGTTCGTTGCGACCGCGAATACGCTGAACATCCCGCCGGCGCTGTTGGACCGGACCGAGGTCATTCGCTTGTCCGGCTATACGGAGGACGAGAAGGTCGCGATTGCCGAGCGCTATCTGATCCCCAAGCAGATGAAGAACAACGGGCTCAAGGACGAGGAGCTGGTGCTGCGCGAGCCTGCGGTGAGGGATATCGTGCGCCACTACACTCGCGAGGCCGGAGTACGCAATCTGGAACGTGAGATCTCCAAGGTCTGCCGCAAGGTGGTGAAGGAGGTGCTGCTCAAAAAGCGCAAGGGGCCGACCACGATCACTGCGAAGTCGCTGGAGAAGTACCTCGGCGTGCAGCGGTTCCGATTCGGTCGCGCCGATCAGCACGATCAAGTGGGGCAGGTTACGGGCCTGGCATGGACCGAGGTCGGGGGCGAGCTGCTGCGCATCGAGTCGGCCCTGGTGCCCGGCAAGGGCAAGTTCACCTACACGGGGCAGCTCGGCGACGTCATGCAAGAGTCGATACAGGCGGCGATGACCGTGGTGCGTGCGCGCGCCGATGCCTTCGGTATTGCACCGGATTTCCACAACTCACTCGACGTTCACATCCACGTACCCGAGGGAGCGACGCCGAAAGACGGCCCCAGCGCCGGGGTGGCGATGTGCACGGCCCTGGTGTCGGCGTTGACCAAAATCCCGGTGCGCTCGAACGTTGCAATGACTGGCGAGATCACGTTGCGCGGCGAGGTCCTGCCCATCGGCGGGCTGAAAGAGAAGCTCCTGGCGGCCCATCGCGGCGGGATCGATACGGTCGTGATCCCGCACGAGAACGAGCGGGACTTGGTGGAGATCCCAAAGAACATCAAGCAGAATCTTGATATTCGGCCGGTACGCTGGATCGATGAAGTGCTGGAGATCGCGCTGGTCGGCCACCCGCGGATGTCCGACCGCAAGGTCGAGGGAGAGGACCCGGCTGATCAGCAGGAAGAGACGAGGGAGAAGGCGGCAGAGACGGCCAGAGACCAGGGCGTTCGCACCCATCACTGATCAAGCTCGCGCACGGACGCGGTGGGCGGCCCTCCGCGCGCACCCCAGCCCAATGGTGGCGCGGGTTTTTTGCCAATCGGGGGAAAAGCCGGTTGCCCTGCCGCAGTCCGCGCTATAGCATGCTGAAGCTCTTCAGGTACACGGCGGGGGACCGGCCGGACGCTGGGGGCGCGCAGAGATTTCGCTATTATGTCGCGCCGCTTTCGTTGGTGGCGGGACCATGTTGATTAAGGGGGAATAATGAATAAGTCGGATCTGATCGAAGCGATGGCGGAGGCGGCGGACATCCCAAAGGCGGCGGCGGGCCGCGCACTCGATGCACTGACGGACGCCATCGCGGTGGCGCTAAAGAACGGCGACACGGTCTCCGTGATCGGTTTCGGCACCTTCGCCGCCAAGGAGCGCGCCGCTCGGACCGGACGCAACCCGCAGACGGGTGCCTCCATCCAGATCTCGGCCTCGCGGACGCCCTCGTTCAAGGCTGGCAAGGCCTTAAAGGACGCGATACAATAGTCGTTCGTCTTCGGGGTGCTTAGCTCAGCTGGGAGAGCATCGCCCTTACAAGGCGAGGGTCGCAGGTTCGATCCCTGCAGCACCCACCACGAATAAACGGAGCGGTAGTTCAGTTGGTTAGAATACCGGCCTGTCACGCCGGGGGTCGCGGGTTCGAGCCCCGTCCGCTCCGCCATAACTGAAAAACGGGGTGTCCTCGCGGATGCCCCGTTTTTTTTGCTTATTTGCTTGCCGATTCGAAGCTTAAGTCATGTTGCAGAACATCCGCGACCGCGCCCAGGGTTGGATCGCTTGGGCCATCGTAATCCTCATCAGTATTCCTTTTGCACTGTGGGGCATCCAGTCCTATCTCGATATCGGCGGCGAGCCGATTGCGGCCAAGGTCAACGGGGTGGAGATCAGCCAACGCGATCTGGATCGACGTGTCCAGGAGGCGCGGATGGAGCTCGGCGAGCGCCTCGGCGCGGCCTATGATCCCGCTCAGTTCGACGACGCCAACCTTCGCAGGGAGGTGCTCGACGACATGATCCGCGAGGTCATGCTGGTCGACGCCTCGGACCGCCTGGGCATGCGGGTCTCGGATCAGGAGATGAGGTTACAGATCATCAGCGAGCCGGCGTTCCAGAGCAACGGGCGGTTCGACAAGGCGACCTACGAGCGGGTGTTGCAGATGCAGGGCCTCGCGCCCGCCCAGTTCGAAGCCCGGATGCGCCAGCGCATGGTCGGCACCCAGCTCGTGCGGGCCGTGGTCGCGAGCGAGATCGTGACCGGCGGGGAGCTTGCCAGCTACCGGAAGCTGAACGATCAGAAGCGTGACGTCTCCTATCTGCGCCTGCCCGTGGAGCGCTTCGCATCCGACGATCCGGTCTCCGATGAGGAGATTCAGCGCTACTACGACGCCAATCCGGCGCAGTTTCAGGTCCCCGAGCAGGTAAAGCTGGACTACGTGGTGCTCGATGTGGCGGGTCTCGCGGATCGGATTCAGGTCAGCGACGAGGATCTACAGCACGCCTACGATACCGAGCAGTCCCGCTTCGGTCAGCCCGAGCGGCGGGAGGTGAGACACATCCTGCTCACCGTGCCTGCCAACGCCGACCAGGCGGCCACCGATGAGGTGCTTGCGAAGATTCAGGCCGTTCGCGAACGGATTCTCGCCGGCGAGTCGTTCGACGCGGTTGCCAAGGAGGTCTCCCAAGACCCCGGCAGCGCCGGTCAAGGGGGATCCCTGGGCTCGATCGAGGCGGGAATGATGGACCCGGCATTCGACCAGGCGGCTTTCGCGCTGGCCGCGGGGACCGTAAGCGAGCCCGTGAGGAGCCGTTTCGGCTACCACCTGATCGAGGTGGTCAAGGTTGATCCGGCCCAGGTAAAGCCACTCGCGGCGGTGCGAGACGAGCTTCGCCAGGAGATTGCCCGACAGCGCGCCGAGGCCCAGTTCTACGATCTGGGGGAGCGCCTCAGCAATGTGGTCTACGAATCGCCGGACAGCCTGGTGCCGGCCGCAGAGGAGCTGGGGATGGAGATCCAGCACAGCGACTGGATCGGTCGCGACGGCGCCGACGAGGGCTTGCTGTCGCAGCCGAAGGTCATCTCCGCGGCATTCAGCGAGGAGGTCATGGCCGAGCGCCGGAACAGCGACTTGATTGAGCCGGAGCGTGATGTGCTCCAAGCAGTGGTGCTGCGCGTGGTGGATCACCGCGATGCATCCACCCGACCGCTGGCGGACGTACGTGACGAGATCATCGGCGACCTGCGGGCCGAGCGTGCGCGCAAGGCGGCTGCCGATGCGGCCGAGGCCGGCGCGGAGAAGCTTCGCAACGGTGCCGAGTGGGCGGCCGTAG
>JBGSTR010000291.1:0-3709 GCA_041736365.1 Chromatiaceae bacterium
GCTCGATGCTGCGTGCGCGCGCCCATTGGGTGCATCCCGTCGGGATCGCCGATCCCGCCTCCAAGGCATAGCCGGCCACCCGCACCCCCGGCGCCAGCGCCGCGAGGATCTCGGCGGAGAACGGGTCGTCCAGGTTGACGACCGCCCACGCGAGATCGGGCGATTCGAATAGCCGGCGCTTGGCGGCGCCATAGGCGCGCATATCGCCGTGGTAATCGAGGTGATCCCGGCTGAGATTCGTGAATACCGCATGGGTGAAACCCACGCCGGCCGCTCGCGACTGGTCGAGCGCGTGGGAGGACACCTCCATGGCGACCGCCCGGGCACCCGCACGGTGCAGATCCGCCAACAACCCCTGCAAGGTCACCGCGTCGGGCGTGGTGTGGGTAGACTCCCGCAGCTCGCCCGGAAAACCGTTGCCGAGTGTGCCGATGATTCCGCAGGGCATCTCCGCGGACAGAGCCTGGGCGAGGTAGTGGCTAACGCTGGTCTTGCCGTTGGTCCCGGTGATGCCGAACACCTCCATCCGGGCGCTCGGCGAGCCAAAGAATCGATCGGCGATGGCGCTGATCCGAGTTTCCAGCGATTCCACGGCGATCACCGGGAGACCGATCCGCTCTGCCAGCTCCGCTATCGCGGATCGAGTCCACACCGCCGTCGGCTCGGCCAGGATGGCAGTCGCACCGCGCGTGCTCGCCTCCTCGGCGAAGGCCAACCCGTGGCTGCGCCCCCCTTGGCGGGCGAAGAACAGCGAGCCCGGCGCGATGGCGCGGCTGTCCAATGCCAGCGCGGAGACCTGGATGTCACCCGCGGCGCCCGGGTCGGCGAGATCCGCCAACAGATCGGCGAGTTTCCAGGCATGGCCAACATTCGGTTGCGCCATCATCGCTCCGCCTGCCCCCCGGCGAGCAGCATCGACGGCTGCGGGTCGTCCGGAGGCACGTTGAACAGCCGCAGCGCGCCCTCCATAACCTTGGCGAACACCGGCGCGGCGACCAGACCACCGTAATAGCTTTTGCCGCGCGGCTCGTCGATCATCACGACCATAACCAGGCGCGGATTGCCCGCCGGCGCCATGCCGGCGAAAACCGATTGATAGCGTCCGGCGCCGTAGCCGCGCCGACCGTTGGACTTCTTAGCGGTTCCGGTCTTCCCGGCGACCCGGTATCCGGGAATCGCGGCACGCATGGCGGTGCCCTTTTCCGATACCACGGTCTCCATCATGGCGCGCACCGAGCGTGCCGTGGACGCGCTCAACACCCGTGTCTCCTCGGCTGGGGCATCGCGCTTGACCAGGGTAACGGGCCGCTTGACTCCGTCCGCCGCCAGCACCCCGTAGGCCTGTGCCAGCTGCATGGCGGTCACCGAGACGCCGTAGCCAAAGGCCATGGTCGCATGCTCGAAAACACGCCAACTGGCGTGGTTGCGCAGGGTTCCGTGCGATTCGGCGGGGAACTCGATACCGGTTGGCTTGCCGAACCCGAGCCCATCGTAGATCTCCCAAAGACCGGCGTAATTCATCATCTGCGCAAGCTTCACCACGCCGACGTTGCTCGACTTGGTGATGATTCCGGTGACGTCGAGCGTGCCGTAGTTGTGCACGTCGCGGACGACGTTGCGCCCAACCTTGAGCGATCCCGGCGACGTGGCGATCCGCGTAGTCGGCTTGACCAGTCCACGCTCCAGCACCGCGGCTACCACCAAGGGTTTTACGGTGGAGCCCGGCTCCATGGTGTCCGTGAGCGCGCGATTGCGACGGCGGTCGCCGTCGCCTCCCTGCAAGTCGTTGGGGTTGTAGCCGGGCTGGTTCACCATCGCCAGCACCTCGCCGGTGGCGACATCAAGCACCACGGCCGAGCCGCCCGCGGCGCGGTTGCTCGCCACCGCCGCCTTCAGCTCGCGATAGGCCAGGAACTGAAGCCGTCGATCCAGGCTAAGCGTCAAATCCTTTCCCGGATGCGGCGGACGAATCTGCTCGACCTCCTGGACGATGCGCTTGCGGCCGTCCTGAATCACCCGCCGCAGGCCCGGCTCGGCGCCGAGCTGGCTGTTGTAGGCGCGCTCGATCCCTTCCTGGCCCTGGTCGTCGATATCCGTAAAGCCAATCACGTGCCCGAAGACCTCAATGCCGGGATAGAAACGCCGGTACTCGGTTTCGAAGCCAACCCCGTCTACCTTTCCGCTGTCGACCAGCTCGTGTACACGTCGCGTCTCATCGAATCCGGCTCGCCGCTTCAGATAGATGAATCCGCGCTCGCGGTTGGCGAGGACGCGCTCCCGCAGACCCGGGGCGTCGAGGCCCAGCGCGGCGGCGAGCGGTACGATCGCGTCGGAATCGAGCGCGAGCTTGCGCGGATCCGCCCAAACCGTTTCCACAGGGGTGCTCGCCGCCAAGGGCTCGCCGTTGCGATCGTTGATCATGCCGCGGCGCGCCGCAATCTCGCCGACCCGCAAGTAACGCCGCTCGCCCTCGGTGCGCAAGAAGTCGGTTTCCACCACCTGTCGATAGAAGGTAACCGCGGAGAGCGCGACGAAGGCGGTGCACAGGGCGGAGAGCAGCACCCAGCGACGCACCCGCAGGTTCGGCGCCGCGCGCGGCCGCTCGGGTTGACGTGCTCGACGCTTACGGGAAACCATGGCCTGCCTCTTCGATCAACAGCATGTCCACGACCCTGGGCGAGAACATTCCAAGCTCGGCGCGCGCCTTCCGCTCCACGCGCACATGGGTGGAAAGGGCCGCTTCCTCCAGACGCAGCTGATTCCAGGCAACGTCCAGGGTGTCGCGCTGAGCACGTAGATCCTGTAGCTGCGCGAAGTAGCTACGCGCCATGTATTTGGTGTGCACCACGCCAATCGCGGAGGCGGACGCCCCCACGGTCAACGCGGCAAGGAGCCAGATGCCACCGTGCTTCATGCCAGCCGCTCCGCGACCCGCATGATCGCGCTGCGTGCGCGCGGGTTCGACGCCACTTCGCTGGCCGAGGGCCGTACCGGCTTACCGACCAGCCGCAGGCGACCCTGCGCCACGGACGCCGCGACGGGGAGTCGCTTGGGCAGCTCGGGACCTCGTACCTCGCGGCGCATGAAACGCTTGACGATGCGATCCTCGAGTGAGTGAAAGCTGATGACGACCAATCGCCCGGCGGCGCAAAGCAGGTCGCAAACCTGGTCAAGACAGCGCTGAAGCTCCGTAAGCTCGTCGTTTACCTGGATTCGCAGGGACTGGAATGTGCGCGTGGCGGGATGCTTGCCCGGCTCGCGCGTGGGAACCGCGCGTACCACCAGATCCGCGAGACGCCCGGTGGTCGAAATCGGCTCCAGCGAACGCGCCTCGACTAGTGCACGGGCAATGCGCGTCGCATAACGCTCCTCGCCGAGATCGCGCAGCATGATTGCGATCTCGCCCTGGCTCGCACGCTCGAGCCACTGCGCCGCGGTCTGGCCGCGTGTCGGATCCATGCGCATGTCCAGGGGACCGTCCGCGGCGAAGCTGAAGCCGCGCTCGGGCGTATCCAGCTGGGGCGAAGACACCCCGAGATCAAGCAAGATTCCGGAGATGCACCGCGAGTCCCCGACGCTTGCCGCCACCGACCCAAGCTCGCTGATCGGCGCCTGGACGATGGTGAAACGGGGATCGGAAGCGGCCAACGAACGACCGGCGGCGACGGCGTCGGGGTCGCGATCGATCCCGACCAGGCGCCCGGCGGGT
>JBGSTR010000564.1:0-2431 GCA_041736365.1 Chromatiaceae bacterium
CAAGACCGGTGCCGGCAAAGCCGCCTACGCACTGCGCAAGTCCACCGTCGAACCGGTCTTTGGGATCATCAAATCCGTCATGGGCTTTCGCCAGTTCCTCACCCGCGGATTGGCCAACGTCCAAGGCGAATGGACCCTGGTGTGCCTGGCGTGGAATCTAAAACGTATGGCCGTTATTGCGTCCGCAGTAAGGAAAAAGCTCGAGAAAACCGCTGTTTATCGTAAATTACGTATCATTTTCACAACAAGCGGCCTTCAAATGACCAATCGATGGCTACTTCGAAGGGTGAGTCCGACAGGCTGCTAGGGCTTGATGTCAAGCACCGGCGTGTCGGGAAAGGCGTCGACGTCGTCGATCTCGATGACGTTGTCCCGCACCGAGAGCACCGGGCAGCGGCTCAAGGCGATCAGATTGGGACGCAGCGGGGCGCGGGTGGCGAACACGCCGCGCAGCGGGTTGTTGGAGTTTGCGCGCGGGTGCACCTGCAAGATCGAACGTCTTTCCGGCGTGTCGTTGCGGTCGAACCAGTACAGCACCCAGATCGCTTCGAGTTCGGCGACGCCCAAGAGGGCGGGTTGGTACTGCCGCTCCATCTCGATCGTGGTCCGGCCGTCGGCCGCGGGAACGGCGAGCAAGACGACAAGCCAACCGAGCAACCGCCTCGCCCGTCTTTGGCGCCCTGCACCGGGCAGATGCCGGCCGGCTGTCCGTGTCGGGGGCTCGTCGACTGTCGGCTTCCCATCGGGTCCGTGGATCTCACTCATGGCCGTGGCGGTGGTGAAGATCGGGGTAATGCGGGTGGGTGTGCAACTCGGGCGCGTGCTCGTGCGTATGGGTGTGCGGCTCGACACCATCCCAGCCGCGGGGGTGCTCATGCTGGTGATGCTCGTCGTGGCGGTGCATATGGGTATGGGTCAGGCGCTCATGCCGATGGGGATGGTCGTGGCGCTCGGTGACGTGCAGCCACACACCGACCGCCATCAGCACCGTCGCGACCCAGAACAACGCGCCCGGGCGCTCGGCGAGTAACACCATGGCGGATGCGGCGCCGAAGAAGGGCGCGACGGAGAAGTAGGCTCCGGTGCGGGCGGTGCCGAGGTGACGCAGTGCCCAGACGAACAGGCTCAGGCTGACACCATAGCCGAGCAGGCCCACACCAAGGGCCGCCACCACGACCGCGGCTGCGGGCGGTGTCCAGCCGGTCAAGATCGCGATCGTAAGATTGATGCCGCCGGCGACCAGTCCCTTGAGACCGGCGACCTGCATCGGATCGCTGCCGCAGACACGCTGGGTGAGGTTGTTGTCCACGGCCCAGGCCAGACAGGCCGCGATGACGGCCAGCGCACCGAGGGGCAGCCCCGCGGCCGGCGCACCCTCCCAGGACAGCAGGACACCGGCCCCGGCGATCAGAAAGAACCCGGTCGCTATCCGCCGGTCCACGTTCTCGTGAAAGACGAACCAGGCCAGTAGCGCCGTGAAGACGCCTTCGAGGTTCAGCAACAGCGCCGCGCTCGCCGCCTGGGTGTGCGCAAGCCCAAGCATCAGCAGCACAGGGGCGACCATGCCTCCAGCCAGGATCGCTCCAGCCAGCCACCCCCAGTCACTGCCGGAAACGGGAGCTTCCCGGGAGTCGTCCCCGCGACCGACGCTTCGCCACAACCATCGCAGGACGAGCAACCCCGCCCCGGCCCCCAGATACAACAGCCCGGCCAGCGCGAGCGGCGGCACCTGCGCGAGCAGGACCTTCGCCAGGGGCGTCGATGCGCCGAACAGGAGTGCCGAGACGAGGGCGGCCAGAATCGCCGGGCGCATCGAGGTGATCATCGTGGCGGTGCTTGCATAGGGGTCACGGGAAAGGGCTCGCGAATGTTATCGGGAAAAAGCCGATTGACCATCGGTCTTTCACAGAAGATACTCCGAGACCAACTGTTTGTCTGGGGCTTTTCCACGCGTGTCGTTCCTCACAAGACCTTATCTGGGAGCGCTCGAGCTTGCCGTCCTCGAAGCGCTGTGGGGGCACGGCGGACGGGACGCCAAGTCGATGCACGGCGAGATCGGCGTGCGCCGGGGCATTTCGCTCAACACCGTCCAGTCGACGCTGGAACGTCTGTTCCGCAAGGGCCTGCTCCAGCGCGAGAAGGTGAGCCACGCGTACCTCTACACCCCGGCACTGCAACGCAAGGAGCTGATGGAGCGGCTGATCGGCGACGTGGTCGAGACCCTTTCCGACGGCCGCCCGGAGCCCATGCTCGCCGCCTTCGTGGACCTCGCGGCCCGCGTGGACGAGGAAAACCTGGCGCGGCTGGAGCGCCTGCTTGCCGAGCGTCGAGCCCAGGACGCGGAGGATGCTCAATGAGTGGGGACCTGGGCGTGATCGCCGCCTCGGTGCTGGTCTTCGCCGTGACCGCCGTGCTCGCGTCCCTTCTCGGC
>JBGSTR010000565.1:0-1516 GCA_041736365.1 Chromatiaceae bacterium
AACTCGGTGCGCCAGGCGGCGAGCGAGCCGAAGTCCCGCTCGATGGCGGTCTTGAGCGGGCCGGTCGGGTCGCCGCCGCTGCCGCCCAGGGAGTCGAAATATACCTCGTGCAGGATCATGGACCCGGCGGCGATCAACTCCTCGCGTTTCAAGCCGTTGATCTCGAAGACGGGGGCCCTGGCCCAGTCCAGCCCGGCCAGGCGCTCCTCGATGGCGTTGAGGCGCTTGACGGCGCCGCCGTAGTTGTTCTCCCAGTGGCTGAGGATCAGTCGCTCCGATAGGCCGTTCAGCCGGGCCGGGTCGCAGGACAGGGGTTTCGGTTCGTAGGGCATCGGAGTCTCTCAGGCGTGAAGGCTGGATGGTGGACCTGGCGGCTCGGCGCCGGGGTCAGTTCAGGAGGTTGTAGGCGAGCCCCACCATGGCGCAGGCGCCGATGACCTTCATGATGTCGATCTTGAAACGGTAGAGCGCGACGAAGGCAGCGACGGCGACCAGGACAGCGAAGGGGTCGAAGGGGCCGGCGAAGGGCGCGACGTCCGTGGCCGTCGGCCAGAAGGTGTGCCAGGCGAAGAAGACCGCCAGGTTGACGATCACCCCGACCACCGCCGCGGTGATGGCGGTCAGCGCTGCGGTGAGGCGAAGCTCGCCGCGGGTTGCCTCTACCAATGGGCCGCCGACCAGGATGAAGAGAAAGGATGGCAGGAAGGTGAAGAAGGTCGCCACCGCGGCCCCGGCAATACCGGCCAGCACCGGGTTGGCCAGCACCTCCTTGGAGACCCCTCCCAGATAGCCCACCCAGGTGACCACCATGATCAGCGGCCCGGGGGTAGTCTCGCCCAGCGCCAGGCCGTCCATCATCTGGGGGCCGGTCAGCCAGCCGAAGTGCTCCACCCCGCCCTGATAGACATAGGGCAGGACGGCGTAGGCGCCGCCGATGGTGAGGAAGGCCGCCTGGGTGAAGAAGATGCCCATGTCTTCAAGGGCCGGCACGCCGCGTACCGCCAGCCGGGCTACGACCCAGACCGCCACGAAGGCCCGGAGTGTCGCGTGTCCCTCGTGATACCTCGCGGGAGCATCCTGCTGCCGCGAGGACTCGGTCCTTAACGACAACCTACTTGGCCCGGGCTCGCCCTGCGGTCGCTGCCGTACCCGACTCCCCGTTGGTGCGCCGGGCACGACAGCGCCCGCAAATGGCTCTACGGCGTGTGGGATGCGGTCTGCATGTTGTCTCCGCAGCTGCGGGACTACCGCCCCTTCGCCACTGCGACAACACGCTCGCGCCCACGCCTACCCGGGACTGCCGGCCATCGCTTCGCTCTCCCTGGCCGGCAGCGTCGGCCCTCATTCCGGCACGGATTGCCGGAATCCAGGCGCTACCAGGGTCCATTCGCCTTGGACGTTGGCCAATCCGCGGGTGAGGAACTGGCGAAAGCCCATGACGGATTTGATGATCCCAAAGACCGGTTCGACGGTGGACTTGCGCAGTGCGTAGGCGGCTTTGCCGGCACCGGTCTTG
>JBGSTR010000380.1:0-2059 GCA_041736365.1 Chromatiaceae bacterium
AGATCCGGCCGAAGATCGCCCTGCACCAGGGTTTCCAGGGCCGCGATACGCGCCGGATCCACACCCCGCCCGCCACCCTGGTAGGCATAGGTCGCATCGGTGAAACGGTCGCACACGACCCAGGTGCCGCGCTCCAACGCCGGACGGATCGTCTTCGCCAGATGCTCGGCGCGCGCCGCGAATACCAGCAACAGCTCGGCGGTGCTGCACAGGCCTGCATTGGCACGGTCGAGCAATAGGTCGCGAATGCGCTCGGCCACCGGAGAGCCACCCGGCTCGCGCGTGGTCAGCACATCGATCCGGTGCTCGCGCAGCACCGCGCACAGGTTCTCGATCTGGGTGGACTTTCCCGCACCCTCGATTCCCTCCAGGGTGATGAAGTGCCCGCGCGAGTGGCGCCCGTTGCTCATGGTTTACCCAACTGGTATTTGCGGACCGCCTGATTGTGGTCGTTCAGGGTAGCCGAAAACTGGTGACTGCCGTCGCCCTTGGCGACGAAGTACAGGCTGTCGCCCGGCTCCGGGTTGAGCGCGGCATGAATCGCCGCGCGTCCGGGAAGCGCGATGGGCGTGGGCGGTAGGCCCGCGATGACATAGGTGTTGTAGGGTGTCGCCTCGGTGAGATCGCTACGCCGGATGTTGCCGGCGTAACGCGCGCCCATGCCGTAGATCACGGTGGGGTCGGTCTGCAGCTTCATGCCCTTGACGAGCCGGCGCGAGAAGACCCCGGCGATGGCGGGACGCTCCGCGGGGACCGCGGTCTCCTTCTCGACGATGGAGGCGAGAATCAGCGCCTCGTAAGGTGTCTTGATCGGCAGATCGGGGGCGCGTCCCTCCCACTCTTGTGCCAGCACCTGATCCATACTCTCCAGCGCCCGGCGCAGGACCTCGATTGCCGCGGTGTTGCGCGGGAAGCTGTAGGTATCGGGGAAAAACCGGCCTTCGGGATGCTCGCCCGGGCGTCCGAGCTGCTCCATCAGCGCCGCGTCGGAGAGATTGCCAACCTCGCCCGTAAAACGCCCGTCCTTCGCGACCGCGTCGACGGCCTGGCGAAAGGTCCAGCCTTCCACCAACGTAATCGGGTACTGGATGACGCGTCCGGAGACGATGCGATCGAGCAGCTCATTGGGCTTCAGACCCGGCGTGGGCTCATACTCCCCCGCCTTGATGCGTGCGGCGTCGCCGCGCTGAAACGCGAGCGCCAGGAAATAGTAGGGATGAGGGATGACCCCGGCCTCGGTCAGCGTCTCGGCGAGCGTCCGAATCGAGGCACCGCGCGGCACCTCGATCACCGCCGAGTCCTCGTTCAACGACAGTGGCGTTTCGAGGAACCGTTGGTAGTCAAACCAGAGTCCGACCCCGATAGAGCCGGCGGCGAGGATTAGGACGAACAGGACGAAAAGGACACGTCGGCGCATTGCGGATCACCCGGGTGCGTGGGCGGCGTCACGCACCGCAGCCAGGAGATCCCGGGGCAGCCGCCGCGGATCGAAGGCGCGCCGCTCGAGCTCGCGCACGGGCCACACCGCCGCCAGTGCGTTGGTGAGGAACAGCCCCTCGCAATTATGGAGGTCGGCGATCCGGATGCGCCTCTCACGCACCGGGATGCCGAGTGATCGGGCCACATGCAGGGTCAACGCCCGCACCGTGCCGGCAATTCCGCTGGCCGTGATGCGCGGGGTCGCGAGCTCCGAGCTGTTCCACACGAACAGGTTGGTCATGGTTCCCCCTACCAGATTGCCGGCGGGGTCAAGCATCAACCCCTCGGCGATATCGGGATCATCCCATTCGCATCGCGCGAGCACTGAATCCAGCCGATTCAGGTGCTTGACCCCCGCGAGCGACGGATTGATGGTGGCACGCGTGGTGCAGTATCGAACCCTGACCCCAAGCTCCGCCCAGCTCGATGGATATTCCGGCGGGGGGTAAGCGAGCAGGATGCGCAGCGGCGCCGGCTCGACGGGCGGGCGATAGCCACGCCCACCGCTCCCTCGGGTGATCAGCAGCTTGAGCACGCCCTCCCCAAGTCCGGCGGCGACCGCGCTCGCCTCGGCGTGCAG
>JBGSTR010000392.1:0-1909 GCA_041736365.1 Chromatiaceae bacterium
CTGGCGCGGCTCGAAGGTCTCGTTGAACCAGAGGTTGTTGATCAGGTCCCCGGTGATGGCATCGCGCAGCTCGACCTTGGTGGAGCCTTGACCCAGCATCCCCAGCTCGGGGATGCCGTTGCCGTCCTGGTCGGGCAGTACCGTGAGATCGACGGGCGTAAACTTCGGATTGAATGCCACGGTCCCTAGCAGCTCACCCGAGAGGACGTCGCGCGTCTCAGCCTGGGCGGGGCCTTTGCCCAACAGCACCAGGTTGGGGGCGAGGCCGTAGCCATATCCGTAGCCGAACCCGAAGCCGTCCATGACCTCGACATCCACCGGGCGCAGGTCGGCGCTGAACTGGAACTGGCTGACCATGGTGCCGCTGGCGGCGTCCTAGACCGTCGCGAGGTTCTGCCCATCCGCCTGGGCGACGACGGCGATCTCGGGGGTGCCGTCGCCGTTAGTGTCGCCGAGGGCGCGCAGAGCGGCGAAGGACGGCCCGGGGCCGGAATCGGCGGTGCGCCCGAACACCACGTAGCTTTGGCCGGCGCTCTCAATGCCGTTCGGGTCGGCCAGCCATGCGCCGATGATCAGGTCATTGACGCCGTCGCCGTTGACATCCCCGGCGCCGCTGACGGAAAAGCCGGCAATATCGTGCGGATTGGCTCCGTTGATGGCGAAGCCGTTGCTGCCGTCGAGCTTGGAGAGCTCCAGAGCACCGCTGCTGCCTACCCCCGCGCCGCCGAATACCACATAGCTTTGGCCGGAGAAGATACCGTTCGGGTCGGCATTCCGTGCGCCGATGATCAGGTCATCGACGCCGTCGCCGTTGACATCCCCGGCGTTGCTGACGGAGAAGCCGAACTCATCGTCCCGATTGATTCCGTTGATGACGAAGCCGTTGCTGCCGTCGAGCTTGGAGAGTTCCAGAGCGCCGCCATTACCTACCCCCGCGCCGCCGAACACCACATAGCTTTGGCCGGAGGAAGGACTATTCGGGTCGGCATTCGGTGCGCCGATGATCAGGTCATCGACGCCGTCGCCGTTGACGTCCCCGGCGCCGCTGACGGAGGTGCCGGAATAATCTCTATCATTGATACCGTTAAGGGCGAAGCCGGTGCTGCCGTCGAGCTTGGAGAGCTCCACAACCCCGCCGTTTTCTACCCCCGCGCGGCCGAACACCACATGGCTTTGGCCGGTGTAATTGGCCCCCGGTGCTCCGATGATGAGATCATCGACGCCGTCGCCGTTAACATCCCCGGCGCCGCTGACGGACATGCCGGAAAAATCTCTATCATTGATACCGTTAAGGGCGAAACCCGTGCTGCCGTCAAGCTCCGAGAGCTCGACCACGGCCGGGAAATCCGTCCAGACGGCACCGCTCGCGGCCAGACCCAGCAGGCCGGCCCCGACGAGCCCGCAAGCCGCACGATGGGACTTTCGGGTGCCGAAGCTCTCGCGGATTGCACGCACCAGCAGGTGGCGCGAAAAGGTGTTTTGCGTCTTGGGGTTTGTTTTCATCGTCTCGACTTCCTTTGTGGTGTTACGTCGTCCCGGGTGCCACCTTGAGCACCCGTCTGATCTCGTCACTCTTGAGCCCGATGGCCATTGGCCGGCGGATTGCGGGCAGGATGGCCACGTCGTAGAGCTCCTCGACTAGGCCCGCGATGCGCACCCAGTGGACCGCGTCGCCGGTGCGCAGATCCACGATGTGCAGGCCGCAGCGGGCGGTGCTGCCTTTATCCTTCAGCCGCTCGTCGAGCGCTAGCCCCTCGAAGGTCCTGTTGCGGCGTGGTCCCGAGAGGCCGATCACCGCGTAGTCGCCGTGAAAGGCGAGCCCGCGCGCATAGCCGGGGCAGAAGGCCACGGGCTCGAAGCGCCCGCTCTCGGGCTCCAGGGTGCCGAGCTCGCCCTGGCCGGAGTTGAG
>JBGSTR010000398.1:0-3613 GCA_041736365.1 Chromatiaceae bacterium
GCGCATCAGCACCGCAGATAGCCTCGTGTCCGCGTGGGTGGTGCCAACCAATGAGGAGCTGATGATCGCCCGGCACACGCAAGCGCTGCTTGAGGCCGGTGCCGATTCGCGCTGATGCGGCGCGCTGCATATTCGACCGGCCGCTCCCGCCCGCGAGCAGCCGGATCGCGTAAAGCCTTTTGAATTAGGGAAGGATCTGAATCGGCGTGCCGTTGCGGACCATGCGCCAGATTTCGTCCATCTCCTGGTTCTGGACGGCAATGCAGCCGTTGGTCCAGTCGCGGCGCGCATACTCGGCGAGAACGCGTGGCGAGCGGATGTGGTTCGGCTGGCCGTGGATCATGATCATGCCCCCCGCGCTCGGGTACCCCAGGGCCCGCGCCATCATCTGATCGCGTTGATTGGGGTAGGAGACATGGATGGACCGATAGTAGTTGCTGCGCGGGTTGCGCCAGTCGAGGATGTAATCACCGATGGGGGTGCGCTCGTCGCCCTCTTGGAACTTGTGTCCGACCGGGACATCACCGAGCGCGATTCGGAACTCGCGTACCACCTTGTTTCCCTGTAGTAGCTGAAGCTTGCGCTCGGACTTCTTGACCACCACGCGGTCGGCGTAGTTGGCTGTGCTCGTCTGCTGCGGGGCGCTGCCGCACCCGGATAGGACGAAGGCGAGCGCGAAGAGCAGCAGCAGGGTGAACCGCGACGTGGACCATTTCACCGTTGCGGGCGGGCTCTCGGTGGTTGGTCGGCGGTGGAAATCTGTGTCGTATGTCATTTTATCCAGCCCTTGCACCAGCACTTCCTCCGGCGTTTCCTCCAGCTTTGGGCGCGGCTTGTGAAGAAGCGCACGGGTCGGAAGTCGAGAAGACATAAGTTACAGCCGGAATTCTACGTAACACGCGGAGAAAAGACCAACTTTTCCTTTGTGGATTCTCGATTCCGGGATTCCTTTCCGGGGCTGCCGATGCGTCTTCCCGACCTCCTACCCCGACTACCACGGACTCAGAATGCGGGGACCACGCTGAAGAACAGGGTCTTGAGATAGGCCGTCTCCGGGATGGCCGGGTGCACCGGGTGATCGGGGCCCTGCTGTCCCGCCTCCAGCAATTGCAGGTTGCGCCCGGTGCGGCGCGAGGCCGATTGCACCGAACGCAGAAACTCGTCGCGACCCATGTGGAATGAGCACGAGGAGGTCACCAGCAGCCCACCGGGCGCGAGGATCTCGATGGCGAGGCGATTGAGCCGCTGGTACGCCTGGGCCCCTTCCTTCTCGTCGCGCCGACGCTTGATGAACGCCGGCGGGTCCAGGATCACCGTATCGAACCGCCGGTCCTCGTCGCGCAGGGCGCGCAGCACCTCGAAGGCATCGCCCTGGTGGGTATGTACCCGGTCCCCGAGTTGATTGCGCGAGGCGTTCTCGAGCACCCGCTCCAGGGCCGGTTGGGAGCTGTCCACGCACAGCACATCGGTTGCGCCGAGCGCCGCGGCACGCAGGCCCCAGGCGCCGATATAGCTACAGACGTCCAGCACCCGAGCGCCGACCCCGAAACGGGCGAGCCGGGCGCGATTCTCGGCTTGATCGAAGAACCAGCCGGTCTTCTGGCCGGTGAGGGGCGAGACGCTAAACGACAGCCCTTGCTCGAGCAATTCCAGCGCGTCGGCGGGCTCCCCGAGCACCACCTCGACCCTTTGCTCCAGACCTTCCAGCTCGCGCACGGCGGCGTCGTTTCGGAGCACGATCGTTTGTGGCCGAACCACCTGCTCCAGGGCCGCCAGGATCTCTCCGCGCGCCCGCTCCATGCCGGCGGTCGTGAGCTGGACGCACAACAGGTCGCCGTAACGGTCGACGATCAGCCCCGGCAGTCCATCGCTTTCGCCGAAGACCAACCGGTAATAGGGCGCGGGGTAGAGCCGCTCGCGCAGCGCCAGCGCCTGGCGGATGCGCTCGACCCACAGGGCCGGACTCAGCGGCCGGGCGCGATCTCGACTCACCAGCCGCGCACAGATCAACGAATGCGGATTCGCGTAGGCGTGACCGAGCCAACGCTCGCGCTGGCTGTAGATCTCCACCGCCTGCCCCGGCTCCAGATCCCGCAAAGGCGTCGTCGCCGTGTCGACCTCGTTGCTGTAGATCCAGGAGTGGCCCGCGATCAGGCGGCGTTCCTGGTCCTTGCGCAGCAGCAGTGGCTTGGGTGTCATGACGCTTGGTCCGCTCGATCGTTGGAAACCGGCAAGACTAACAGAAGCCGGCCGCGCGGTGTCCGGGCATGGAAAGACCCGCTTGTGCACCCACTGTCTTGCAAAGCACCGCGCGCTTACCGGGAGCCGACATGTCGAACGCCAGCCCCGATCCCGACGGCCATCGCAACCGTCTGGCGGAATCCACCAGCCCCTACCTGCAACAGCACGCCCGCAATCCGGTGGACTGGTGGCCGTGGTGCGACGAGGCACTGGAGCTTGCCACGTCGTTGGACCGGCCAATCCTGCTCTCGATCGGCTACTCCGCCTGTCACTGGTGCCACGTGATGGCACACGAATCCTTCGAGGACCCGGTCACCGCGGAGCTGATGAACCGGCTGTTCATCAACATCAAGGTGGATCGGGAAGAGCGCCCGGACCTCGACAAGATTTACCAGACGGTCCATCAGCTCATGACCCGGCGTCCGGGCGGTTGGCCGTTGACGGTGTTCATGACGCCTGGTGAGCACACGCCGTTCTTCGTCGGGACCTACTTTCCGCCCCTACCGCGTCACGGACTGCCTGCCTTCGCTCAGCTACTGCAAGGTGTAGAGCGCGCCTACCGGGAGCAGAAGGACGCCATCGCCGAGCAGAGCCAACAGGTGTTGCAGGCGCTCGGCGAGATGGAGCCCGCGGGCGGCGCCGCGACGCCGGATGCAGGGGTAATCGAGGCGGCCCTGCGCCAGCTCGCCGGGAGCTTCGATAGCGAGCATGGCGGCTTCGGCCGCAAGCCGAAGTTTCCACACGCCGGTAATCTGGAGCTGCTGCTGCGGCGTCATGCCGCCGCCGTGGCGTCGGGCGAGCCGGATGGGCAGGCCCTGGAGATGGCTCGTTTCACCCTCGAGCGGATGATCCGCGGTGGACTCAACGACCAGATCGGCGGGGGCTTTTGCCGCTACTCGGTCGATGACCAATGGATGATCCCGCACTTCGAAAAGATGCTCTACGACAACGGCCCGCTGCTGGCGTTGTGCTGCGACGCCGCTGCCGCCACCGGCGAGACCTTGTTCCGAGACGCGGCGGCGAGCACCGCCAACTGGGTGATGGGCGAGATGCAGTCCCCGGAGGGCGGCTACTACTCGAGCCTCGATGCCGACAGCGAGGGACACGAGGGCCGCTTTTACGTGTGGGACTCGGACGAGGTGCGCGCCCTGCTGACGCCTGCGGAATACGCCGTCTTCGCCCCCGTCTACGGACTGGATCGGGAGGCCAACTTCGAGGGCCGCTGGCATCTGCACGGCTACCGGACCGCACAGCAGGTTGCCGGGGATCTCGCGCTCGACCCGGAGCATGTGGAGCAGCTGCTCGCCGCCGCCCGATCCACGCTGTTCGCGCGGCGCGAGCAGCGCGTGCGCCCGGGCCGCGACGAGAAGAT
>JBGSTR010000417.1:0-2245 GCA_041736365.1 Chromatiaceae bacterium
GGCCGGGAGCGCGCGTAGCGCGGCCCAGACGCGCTGCTGGAAGGGCGTGCCGGTCACCGCAAGCGGCAGATCGAAGATCGCCGTCCCCTCGGAGAAGTACGCGCCGAACTGACGTTCAAGCGACTCCGGCAACACATCAACGGCGTTATCCGGCGGCGCAGCGGGCGGCTCCAGCTCGATGCCGGTCACGGCGGCGCCTTGCCAGTGGATGCCGATCGGACCGAACGGCGTTTGGATTTGGGTATAGGCCAAGAGTCCTCCTTCGGCACAAACGAGGGTCGGGCGCCGCAACGGCTACGCCGAACGCAGCCGCGCCGCGATGTCGGCGCGCGCCTGGGCAAGGATCGAGTCGCGGTCGATGCTGTCGAGAATGTTCCGGATTACCTGCTTGGGACCCGACTCGCCCCAGGACTTGCCATGGGCCAGGAATTCCTCCGCGGCCTGTCCGACCACATAGGTGCTGTAGTAGGCGACCGCGCCCTGCGCGGTGCCGGTCAGCACGGTGGAGAGCCCGCCGGTGCCGAGCTTTAGCGCGGAGGAGACGAAATTCACCGCCCACACGGTGCCCATGAGCAGGGCCAGCTGGGTGGCTATGGTCTTCACCAGATTGCCGGCCTCGGAGCGAGACAAGGGAAGGCCGTAGAGCTTGGAGAGATGAATCACCATGCCGACATCGAGCGCGGCTGCCGCAAAGAGATCGGCGACCGGAATCGGATTGAACGCCACCGCCACGCCCTTGGAGATGCAATAGGTGCGAATCAGCCGCGCGCCCAGCGCCCGCTTCGCCTTGAGCACGCGCTTTCCGACCTGCTCGCTGAGGTTGATGGCGAACATCGAGGCGTTGAGGGCCGCCAGCGTCTTCCCGTCGGACTCCAGCAGGGTCCACAGCCGGTCGCGCAGGGCCGAGATGTCGGGTTTGGGCTGGCGCAGGGTCTCGGTTTCGTTGCCCTGCTCGTCCACCAGGATCACCAGCCGCTCCGATGGCATGGCGCTGATCGCGACCACGTTGCGCGGATCTACGTACCCGGCGGTGTGACGAATGATGGACGCGGTGAGGATGTCGCGGTCCTCCCGGGTGTAGCGATCGATCTTGTTGAAGACGAGAATCACCGGACGCTGGTGTCCGGCAAGCACCCGCAACGCGCGGATCTCGGTCTCGGTAAGATCCCCGTCGACGATGAACAGCACCAGATCCGAGCGCCCCGCAACCTCGTGGGCCAGCGCCTCCCGGGCCTCGCCCTGGACCTCGTTGAGCCCGGGGGTGTCGATCAGGAACACGCCGCCCGCGTCGTATTCGTCCCAGCATCCCATCTGGGCGCTCTTGGTCTCGCCGTGCAACGGACTGGTGCTGAACTGGCGCGAGCCGAGCAATGCGTTCAGCGTGGCAGACTTGCCGACACTCACGCGCCCGAACGCGGCGATATGGATATGCCCCTGATCAAGCTTGTCGAGCATGGCCTGAACCTGCTCGTAGTCCTCCGCCAGCGCGTCGCGCACCTCGCGCGGGATGCGCGGGTCGTGGACCAGCTCGCGGAGACTCTCGCGCGCCAGGCTCAGGTGATCGTCACCGTCAGCCGGCTTGCGGTTTGCCTCCTCCCCCTGCTCCTTTTTTCCGGAGATCCAGGGCAAGTCGCGCAAAACGCCAGGCAGACGCCTCGAGATTTTCACTGAGCTGTTCCTCGAATACTTGTGCCGCGTGGGCGGGTCGCAGATCGCCGCGGGACTCCAGCGTCTGTGCCAGCGCACGCCCGAGTGCATCGAAGATCATACCGTAGGCCGCCGCGTGGGCAATGCCCCCGGCAAGTGTGCCTATTCCCGGAAAGGATTTCAGGGCGTTGCCCGCCACGGCGAGCATGATGGGCGTGGTGCGCGCGACCTTCTTCTGGATCAGCTTGATCAGCAAGTCCGTATCCATGGAGCGAACCGGCACCTCGTAGAGCGCCGCGAGCGCCTTGACCATGGATACGGCGAGATAGCCTTGGATCACCAAGTCCGAGCCGGGGGTAATGGCCGCCATCGCACCGATCATGGCCTTGCGCGAATAGTCGCTGGTGAGCTTCATCGCCCGTTCGTGACGATAGGCCTGCTCGGCGACGTCCAAGTGGCGGTTGACCAGCACGAACACGCTGGTGTCGCGCAACGACTCCAGCACCGCGGGGTCCTCGTCGAGATGTCGTTGCAGCGCCACGGCGAGCGCTTCGACCCGGGGCGGCAGGTCGCGGACCACGGTCTCCTCGCTACCGTC
>JBGSTR010000466.1:0-1912 GCA_041736365.1 Chromatiaceae bacterium
AGGCCGGCTCGGTGCGCGGCGCGGCCTTGGGTGGTCTGGTCAACGGGATGATGCCGTGCGCCTTGACCTTGGCGATGGCCGTCAAGGCGACCACCGCGGCGACCCCGCTGCAGGGCGGCCTTTTGATGCTGACGTTCGGGCTCGGCACACTGCCCTCGATGCTCTTCGTCACCATGATCTTCGGCAGGCTCGGCGGCAAGGTGCGGGGTCAACTGCTCAAGGCCGCGGCGGTCGTGGTGATCGTGATGGGTGTGAGCACGCTCTACCAAGGCATCAGCTATTTCAACGTCGCCCGCAAGCTCGGCAACTGGTGAGAGGCGTTTCGATTCGCAGGCAGTAAACTCGGGAGTACCGTCCATGCCGCACGACAGCCAAGCTCAGACCCGAATGTACCCGAGCGCCGCCGAGCCCGCCGCGCGTGTGGCCGGCCCCTTAATCGAGCAGCGCACACAGCGAAGCCTCGCCAAGGCGGGGGTATTGGTGGCCCTGGGTGTGCTGGTATGGTCCGGAATGCAGCGCCCGAGGCGGCGCTACATGCGCCTGCACAGCTGGACCGGGATCGCCTTGATCGGCTTCACCCTGTGGCACTGGAGTCTGTATATGCCGCGCCCGGAGCGGCGGGTGCGAGCTGCCGGCGATGCGGCCGCAGGCGCTCCGCGGCGCCTTTCCTCACCGCGCGGTAGCGGGGACTGATCGATGCCGGGGCGAGCCGGTCGGGGGCGCCGGCGGGTTTCGTGGCTCGCAATCATGATCTTCGGGTTGCTTGCGAGTTTCCCCGTCCGGAGCCGAGCCGTCGAAATACCCTCGCCGGGGCCCTCCGAGGTCTGTCCGGTGTGTGGAATGTTCGTCGCCAAGTATCCCGAGTGGGCATCGACGATCGTATTCGCCGACGGGGAGGCGGAGCACTTCGACGGCGCGAAGGACCTCTTCAAGTACCTGTTCGACCTGGCGCGGTATGCACCGAATCGCGACCCGACCGACATCGCGGCCATGGCCGTCACCGAATACTACGGTCTCACGCGCATCGATCCCCACGCCGCCTGGTTCGTGATTGGCTCGGACGTCTTGGGACCGATGGGTCACGAGCTGGTGCCGCTGGCGAGCGCCGAGGACGCGGACGAGTTTCTGGCGGATCACCAGGGGAAACGGGTGCTGCGCTTCGATGACGTAAACCCGGGGCTACTGGAGCACCTGGACGCCGGCGCACCGGCCGCTCGTTGAGGTCGGCGCCGATCTAGGAAAACGCTGATTTGAAGCGTTTTCCGTCCGGGCCAAGGATGGCCCGGCATTTTCTTGTCGCCGTAAGCGACAAGAAAATGGAGCGGTCCGGGAGTCGCGCCTCTCGGACCGCGAGCTGATCCAATGCCAGGACGGCAGTTGATCAGCGTCTGCCTAGGTCAGCGACGCACCGGATGCTTACCCAGCTTGCGCTGCAAGGTGCGCCGGTGCATGCCGAGCGCCCGCGCCGCGGCGGAGATGTTGCCGTCGCACTCGGCGAGCACCTTCTGGATGTGCTCCCACTCCAATCGGTTCACCGACAAGGGTTGTTCAGCCACCTCTACCGCCGGATTGCCGGCGTCCTGATGCAGCGCCTCCAGGATCTGTGCGGCGTCGGTCGGTTTGGTCAGGTACTGGGTTGCGCCGAGCTTGATTGCCTCTACGGCGGTGGCAATGCTCGCGTAGCCGGTGAGGACCACGATCCGCACCTCCGGATTGAGCGCGAGCAGGCGCTCGATGAGGGCCAGACCCGGAGGTCCGGGCATGCGCAGGTCGAGCGTTACATAGCTTGGCGGTCGCGCCGCGGCCCGTTGCTCCGCGTCCGGCACGTCGTGGGCGACCTCCACCTCCATGCCGCGCCGTTCCAGCGAGCGGCGCAGGACGTCGCAGAAGATCGGGTCGTCGTCGACCAGCA
>JBGSTR010000482.1:0-13555 GCA_041736365.1 Chromatiaceae bacterium
GCGGGCGTCACCGCTGACGCCACGCGAGAAAGCCCTGCAGCGGAACCCGTTGAGACTTCGTCGCCGGGTCCGGCACAGACCTACGGCACCTATAGCGAGACCAATCAATGCGAAAAACGAGTGCCCTGCTCGCCGGCCTGACGGCGGGCATCCTGCTTCCGTGTGGACTCATGGCCGACGACACGACATCGGACACGGCACAGCCGCCAGCGGCCTCCGCGCCGGCGGCCGAGATGGAATCCCCCGCGGAGCCCGCCACGGACCAAGCGGACGATTCGAGCGAAGCGGCCGAGGCCGACCAAGCAGACGACGAGGAAACGGCTGGCGCCGACGAAGAAGCGCAGCCCGCCATGCGCTACGAGTCACCCGACGCGGCGGCGATGGCCCTGATCGAAGCGGCGGCCGCCGATGGGGCGGACGCACTCTATGACGTGCTCGGCTCGGACCTGGAACAACTACAGTCCGGCGACCCGGTGGCGGACGCGCAGGACCGCAAGGACTTCGTAGAGCTTGCCAGTCAATCCGCCGACATCGAGGACGAGACGGCAGACAGCGCGATTCTGGTGCTCGGCCCCGACGACTGGCCGTTCCCGATCCCGCTCGCACGCGACGCCACGGGCTGGTACTTCGACACCGAGGAGGGTATCGAGGAGATACTCGACCGACGCGTCGGTCTCAACGAGCTTCAAGCCATCGCCACTTCTCGCGCATTCGTGGATGCGGAGCGCGAATACGCGGCCGCCGATCCGGACGGCGACGGGGTCCGCAACTTCGCGGACCGCGTCTGGAGCAGCGAAGGCAAGAAAGACGGGCTGTATTGGCCTACCGCGGCGGGCGAGCCGGAAAGCCCCATGGGTCCGCTGGTGGCGGAAGCGGTCGAGGAAGGCTACGGCGAGCACGAGAAAGGGGAAGGACCGCAGCCGTACCACGGCTACTACTTCAAGATCCTTTCCGGCCAGGGGCCGAACACGCCCGGCGGGGCCAAGAGCTATGTGGAGGACGGGCGTTTGACCAAGGGATTCGCCCTGCTCGCCTGGCCGGCCAGCTACGGCAATTCGGGCATTATGACCTTTCAGGTCAACCAAAGAGGGATCGTCTATCAGGCCGATTTTGGTGAGGATACCGCGACCACGGCGCCCTCGATCGAGACCTACGATCTGGGCGAGGACTGGGACGTGGTGGTCGACTGAGCGCCGACCCGGCGCGAGCGATCGTCCCCGGTACCGCCGCCCCTCGCGGCGCTCCGATTCGGGCTTGCCGTTGCCGCGCCTACCGGCGCGGGTGCGGCGCAAGGTAGACCCGCTAATCCTCCTCCAGCACGTCCAGTAGGGTGTCGATACCCGCGGCGGCGGTTCGTAACCTAGCGCCCTCCTCGGCGCGAACCGCCGAGCCGTCCTGCCCCGCCCGATCCGCCACTTCCAGAATTTGCTTGGTATTGCGCCGGATCTTCCCACGCAGGTTGTTGATCTGCTGCATCTTCGAGAGCGTGGCCGTACGCAGCTCCTCGGCTGCCTCGAACTGCTCGGTCGCGTTTCCCGCCTGATGTAAATCCCGCAGCGAAATCGCCTCCTGCATCGAGGCACGCCACCAATTGAAGAAGGTCGCCTTATGGTCGGCCATGGTGTTGAGCGAGATCGCCATGTCGTTGATCTCGTCGCGACCGCCCGCGGCCGTTGGTACGCGCTCGGTCGGGTTCTCGTAGGTCAGCCGGTCGAGCAGCCCCGCCATGTCGCGAACCGGCCGCACGATCATTGTGGTGATCAGATAAGCAAACAGGATGCCGAGTGCCGTTGCGCAAGCGGCAATAATCAGATTCAGGCGAGCGCTGGCGGCGGAGGTTCGGGCGATCTGCTCGGTCATCTCCGCCATCACTTGGTTGGCCTGGGCAAGGTTGGCCTGAGCCAGGGGCGTAATCCGATCCGCGGCCTGGTACATCTCCGCCGTGCGCAGTGCGATCAGCCGGTCCTGCTCGACGAGCGCGAGAAAGTCGCGCTGGTACCCCTCCAACAGTGACTGGAGCTCAGCCTTTTCCGAGTCCGCAATCCGCGATCCCGCGATCTGGGCGCGAATCCCTGCGGCGATTTCCTGCACCATCGCGACATAGCGGTCGTCGCCGCGCAGCAGATAGTCCTTCTCGCGCCGGCGAAGCTGCAGGATTTTGACCTCCAGGTCCGGGACGTAATTGGCCTCCAGCAAGTCCTCGATGCGATGCGCCGCATCCCGGAACGGACCTTTCCCGGCCGGGTTGCCCTGCTGCGCGAGCACCTCGCCGGCATAGGTGCCGAAGGTCGCGCCATAGGTCTCGATCTCGGCGCCGAGCTCCTGCTTGAGGGCCGCGGGAAGGCTTGAGGACGCAACCGCGGCCGCCAGCTCGACGACCAATCCCTCAACCTTTCCTTGGTACCGGGCCTCGCGGCGTAATCCCAGATCCTTCTCGCCGCGGCGAATCTGCAACAGCAGAAGATAGGGACGGTCGACATTGTAGTTGCCGGCGCGGGCCTCGAGCTCGTGCGCCCGATCCCTGAACGCGCCCTGCAGCCCGGCGTCCTCGTCGAGTCCCTTGACCCGCCAGCCTTCCACGATAGCCTTGAAGCGCTCGAGGAAGTCTCCGGCAAGCATCTCGATCTTGCGCGCGCTCTCGCCCGATTCCGCATCCACCTGCGCCAGACCTTTCGCGGCCGTTGTGAGCGCGGCCGCCTCTTGTTCGACGGCGGAAACAAAGCTCAGGTCGCGGGTGCCGAGAAACCGCTCCTCGGCGGTTCGCATCCCGCCCAGATGCTGCTCGATTTCGAAGGCGAAGGACTGGCGCGCACCATATACGTCGTTGAGTCGCCGATAGTCGGCGAGCACCGAGTGCAGACTCGCATGGTAGTGCCAGATGACGCCGAGAAAGATCAGCCCGACGACACCGAAACCGAGGGCGATCTTCTCACCGATGCGCAGTTTGCTCGTGAGCCCCTTCACTGGTCCGCCTCCCCGTTGTGTCGCCGCGACTAGCGCTGCTCCGCCGTTACTCGAATGACGCTGCGCGGATCCGCTTCGTCGACGCGGAAACGGTAGCCCTCCTCCTCGATCGTGTCGCCCTCCTTGGGAATGCGCCGCAGCCGGGTGTTGATGAAGCCGCCGATGGTGTGCGCCTCCGAGAGCGCCAGCTTGATGTGCAGGACATCGTTGATCTCGGACAGGGGCGTGCGACCGCTCATTTGGTAGCGCGAATCGCCGTCGCTCTCGATGAAGTAGTGACGCTTGGGCTTGTACTCGTCGAAGTCGTAGCCGACGTCGATATCGCCGACCACCTCCTCGAACACGTCCTCCATGGTGAGGATGCCGATCCCGGAGCCGAACTCGTCGACCACGATGCCCATGTGATCCTCCCGCGCCTGCAGCAGCGGCAGTGTCTGGTCGATGGTCTGCTGCGGGCTGAGATACAGGGGCGGCAGGATAAAGTCCGTAAGCGGCCGCTCCTCGACGCGCTCGTCGAGCAGATCCCAGGTGGTCATGGTCAGCACGCCCTTGAGGTTGGTGATGTTGCCGCGATACACCGGCAGACGGTTGTAGCCGTGCTTGAGGATCACCATCACGGCGTCGCCGGTGCTGCGCATCTCGTTGAATCCAATCACGTCCGCGAGCGGGATCATGGCCTGGCCCACCGTGGTATCGGCAAAGCGGATCACGCGGCGGATGCGGTTGCGATCGACCGATTTCCCGCCGCCGGGTGACTCCGTGATGTCGAGCAGCACCCGCAGCTCCTCGCGCGTGATGAACAGGCCCTGGCGTTTAGACGTCCCGCCGACCATCCGCGCGGCAAAACGTGCGATGCGGCTGAACACGAAGATCACGGGATAGAAGAGATAGGTGAAAAACGGCAGCACATAGCTGACCAGACGGGCGAGGCTGTCCGCCTTCTGCTGGAAGACGCTCTTGGGCACCACCTCGCCGAAGATCAGCAGGAAGGGCGTCAGGATGAGCACCGATATCAGGTCGCCCACCTCGCCGAACAGCCGAATGCAAATCAGCGCCCCCAGGGTCGAGATGGTCACCGTGGCGAGGTTGGTGCCGACCAGCGTAGTGCCGAGGATCACGTCGGGCGCGCGAAACATCTTCAAAAGCTGCGCGGCCCCGCGATCGCCGAGCTTCGCCTGGTGGCGAAGCTTCAGCTTGTCGGAATTGACGATTGCGATCTCGGAGCCCGAGAAGAAGCCCTTGAGCACCAGGAAGCCCAGAATAATGATCAGATCAACGAACCATTCCATCTCGCTGCTCCTGTTGACCCTGCTCCAATCGTTCGGACTCCAGAACCTCGGCCAAGGCAGAGGGTTCTTCCTCTTCAGGTTGCGCCGGGGGGTCGCCCTCCGCGTCGACCGAGTCGGGCGTCGAGGAATCGGCTTTCGACACCCGCAGGCGACTGATGCGAAGTCCGTCGATCCCGAGCACCTCGAACCGATAACCCTCGTGGTCGACCCACTCACCGACCCGGGGCAGGCGGCCGAATAGACGGAAGACCAGTCCACCGACGGTAGTCATCACCGGGTCTTCGATATCGATATTTGTAAGACTGTAGAAGTCGAGAAGCCGGATATCGCCGGGCACCACGTGTCCGCGCTCGTCCCGCACGTAATCCTCGCTGCCGCGCACCCGTGTCGTCAGCTCGCCGAAGATGAACGACAGCACGTCCTTCATGGTCGCGATGCCGAGCACCTCGCCGAATTCACCCAGCACGATGCACGCGCGCGTCTTGCGTTCCTGAAAGAACTGAAACACCTCCGCCACCTTGACCGTCGGCGGCAGAAAATGGGCGGGGCGCAGGATCGACTCTACCTTTAGATTCTCCAGATCCGCGCCACCGCGCACCAGGCGCAGGATGTCCTCGGAGTGGACGAAGCCGATCACGTTGTCCCAGTGCCCGGAGTAAACCGGTACCCGGGGATGGCCGTACTCGCGGAAGGTCTGCACGATCTCCGCTACCGGACGTTCACCGTCGAGCAGACAGATGCGCGGACCCGGCGTCATGATGTGCGAGACATCGGTCTCCGAGGCCTCGAGCAGATTGTCGATCAGAACGCGCTCGGTGGCATCGATGATGCCCGTCTCCTCACCCTCTTCCAGCAGGGTCTTCAGCTCATCGGGCTGCAGGATGTTCTCTCGATCCACCGACTCCCCGACCAGGAAGGTGGTAACCCGATCCGATACCTGCCGCACCACCTCGCGCAGCGGAGTCACGATCACGATCCAGCGCGGCAACACCCGCGCGCTGACGCGTTGCGCGAAGCCGACCGGGAAGTTCACCGCGATGGTCTTGGGCGTGACCTCGCCGACCAGCAGCAGCAACGGGACCATCACGAGGATGTTGATCCATCCGGCCTCCGCGCCGAGCAGCATCAACAGGATCGAGGTCATGTTCGCCGACGACGCGATATTGACCAGCTCGTTACCGCACAGGATCGAGATGATGAGCCGCCGCGGCTCCCCGAGCATCGCGTGGATGCTCTCCGAGTTTGGATCTCGGCTATGGCGCAGCTGCTGGAGATCGATCCGGCTGAGTGAGAACAGTGCGGTCTCGGAGCCGGAGAACACCGCGGAGCTCAGCAGCAGCACAACCTGGACGACGATACGCAGGATCAGCTCAATATTTCCGGCTTCTAGATCCATAGGGTCGATCCCCGAGACACAGGTTGCACCAGCAGGCGCTAGCCTACCGCGACTTGACCCGGGAACGGCGAGCTCGACGGCGAGAAACCGAACTTGGATCAAATAAACGGGGTATTGGCTTGCGTATTTTTTACAGTCTTGTTACGAGAGGCGAACACCGTGGTAAAGCCCGACTCGCCGGGCGGCACCGCGAGCCCGGAACCCCGAGCCTTCCCGGCCGGAGAGTATCAGCACAAGCGCTCCGGGCGCACTTGTTTGGTGCATCCGCGGGTGCCCGGCCCTAAAGAGGGAGCACGCTATGAAAATCTCGAGAACGACTTCCGCCCCCGCCACGCGGCGAGCCGCGGTTTGCGGCCGTCAAGCATGGTGATCGCTCCGCCCTACTTCGGGCGCCCCCCCGTGCCGGGAGCCTAGGCGACTCATGGACATGATTGCTGCATGGGGCACACCGTTGCTGATCCTGGCCGCGGTGTTGGCCCTGTACATGGCGTGGGGCATCGGGGCGCGCGATGTCCCAGCGACGATGGGAACCTCGCTTGGGTCCGGGGGGATCAGTGTTAAACGCGCGATCATCGTCGCCGTCTTGTTCGAATTCGCCGGCGCGTTGATCGCCGGCGGCGAGGTGACCGCCACCATCGGCGGCAAGATCATCGATTCGCGCGCGATGGCCGCACACCCGCAGCAACTGGTGCTCGGCATGCTCGCCGCGCTCCTGGCCGCCGCGCTCTGGCTCAAGATCGCCGAGGCCCGCGCCTGGCCGGTTTCGACTACCCATACCATGATCGGCGCCATCGTCGGCGTCGCGGTTTTGGGCATCGGCTCGGAGACGGTGCAGTGGGGCACGTTGACCAAGATCGCCGCGAGCTGGGTGATCGCCCCGATCTTAAGCGGATTCCTCGCCCTGCTGCTGATTACAAGCGTCCGTAAACTGATCTTAAGCGCGGACGACCCGTTCACCCAGGCCAAGCGATGGGGTCCGGGCTACCTCTTTGTGCTGGGTTGGACGATCGCCCTGGCCGCGCTCTCGGGCGGCGTGCCGCACCTCGACTTCGAGCTCACGAGTCTCCAAACTGCGCTCGCTGCAATGCTCGCGGGGGTTGTCACCGCGCTGACCGGCGGGCTGCTGATCCGGCAGGTGCGGAGCGACGCGGCCTCAAGCCGGGGCTATTCGTTCGCCGGCGTCGAGCGCGTGTTTATGCCGATGGTGATCTTTTCCGCCGCGGCAATGGCCTTCGCACACGGATCCAACGACGTCGGCAATGCCATCGGTCCACTCGCGGCGGTGGTCTCGGTGATCGGCAACGCCGGACAAGGCGGGTCTCCGGGTGGCGCGACTACTTGGGTCATGCTGCTCGGCGCGGCAGGCATCATCGTCGGCCTACTCACCATGGGGTACCGCGTCATCCAGTCCGCCGGCACCCGGATCACGGAGCTGACGCCGACACGAGGCTTCTGCGCTACCCTGGCCGCCGCCGGCACGGTCGCGGTCGCTTCCAAGCTGGGGCTTCCGGTTTCGACCACCCACGTCGTCGTCGGCGCGTTCATGGGCGTGGGGCTTGCCCGGGGAATCGGCGCACTCGACCTGCGGGTGATTGGCAACATCATCGTCTCGTGGGCGGTTACGCTTCCCGCCGCCGCCCTATTGGCGGCGATCTTTTATTTCATCCTGACGTTCGTCTTCGGCTGAGCCGAGCGGGAATCCCGGAACCATGCGCAGATACAAGGTGCAGGATTGCGATGCGCGGCAGGCGCGGGAGCCGGACGGTCGGCCCGCCCACCGTCGGCCGGGGCGTTTGCCGTGAGCCCAATGTCCAGCGCCCTCCCCTATCCGGCGCTCAGACCGATCGCCGATACGGCCGTGATCAAGGGCGTGAAGGTCGCACAAGCGCTGAAGTTCGGGCAGCTCATCGTGACGGGTCCGCCGGGGGCCGGAAAATCCACCTTCATGCGCGCAATCGGCGGCTGGCCGGAGGAAGGCTATATCGATCTGGCGATCAAGGGCTGGTGGCGCGCACAGTCGCTGGCACTGCGACCGCGCGAGATCCATTTCGGGCTGCCGTTCGTGGGACACGACACCTCGTTGTCCTTGTTCGACGAGGAGTGGTCGCGCGATTGGAGGACGCTGAAGCTCGATTTCGGGCGAATTCAATACCCGCCCGTGAAGCGCAATTTCTTGTCGGTGGATTGGCGCGCGCGCTACGCCTTCGAGATCATCCTGCCGCCGGCGGCGACCATCTTTCAATACCGTACCGAGCGTGCCAAGCGTGGTACTCACCCCATCGATGAGCACCTTGACCTTGAAGAGATTCGTGCGCAGGTCGACCTGTTCGCGCGCATCGCCCTTCATTTCCACCGCAACGGCATGATCGTTCATATCCGCGAAGGATTGGACGCCGTGCCGATGGAGATCGACGAGCCGTCGAGCGCCGCAGACCATGCCCTACCCTAACGGCACTTCCCGTACCAGCTTTCTGCAGCAGTTTCGCGACCTGATCCAGGACATGGAGGAATGCGAGGATCGCGAGCTAAAGGATTCGCTGCGGCTGGAGGACACCAAGATCCGCGTGCCGGTTCCGGCTCTGCCGCTGCAAATCCTGCTTGGCGGGGAAGACGGCCATCGTCTCAACCTCTATCCCGAGGCCAAATTCAATACTCACGGGCGGATGCAGCGCACCGGCGACTATCTGCTGTTCGACCCGATGCAGTATTTCTCCGGCCTGTCCGGATTCCTGCGTCTGACCGACGGCGAGGCGGTGACGCTCGGCCGGGACAACCCGGTACAGCGTCAGCTGCTGCAGTATCCGAAGATGGTCGACGGCCAGCACCTGCGTCTGAAGCTCTCGCCGAAGGGGCTCGCACTCAAGAACAAGTCGGCCACACTCGGCGCCTGCGTCGCGCCGCTGACCTCCGAAGACTTGATCGGACGCATGGTGAGCTGGCGGCTGAAAAAGTTTGAACGGCTCGCGGAGATCCTGGGCGGCCCGATCGAGCAACCATCCAAGACCGAGGCGCAAGACCTGATCGAACGGGTGGTCTCGCTGATGGAATCCGAGCCCTACCGAGTGCCCAACGAAAGCGGCAGGGTCAGCGGGCTGCTGGCGCTGCCCGACGGCCCGCGTCCGATCTTCGTCGGCGACCTCCACGCCCATATCGACAACCTGTTGGTCATCCTTACCCAGAACGGGTTTCTCGAAGCCATCGAGGACGGCAGCGCGGCGCTGATCCTCATGGGTGACGCGGTGCATTCGGACGTCGACGGGGAGGAAGACCGAATGGATACCTCGATGTTGATGATGGATCTGGTCTTCCGCCTCAAGCTGCGCTTCCCGGAGCGCGTGTTCTACCTGCGCGGCAATCACGACAGCTTTACCGAGGACGTCAGCAAGGCCGGAGTGCCCCAGGGACTGATGTGGGAAAAGGCCCTGCGCGACAAGCGCGGCGCCAAGTATCTACACGCGATGGAGCGGCTCTACGACCGGCTTCCCTACGTCGCCGTCTCCAAACGCTATTTGGCCTGCCACGCCGGCGCGCCATCCACCGCGCCCTCGGCGAGCGCGCTTGCCGATATCCGGGAAAACCCAAAGCTGGCCTACGAGCTCACACACGTGCGGATGCGCCGCGGCAGCTCACCAAGCGGCTATGCCCGCGGCGACGTGGCACGCATGCGCAAGACCCTGGGCCTGGATCCGGACATCCCGCTGGTGGTCGGCCATACGCCACTTTCCGACGACGACACCTGTTGGTGGGATGCCGGCGGAATTCCCAACCACCACGTCGTATTCGGTGCGAATTCGCGTTGGATCGGCGTGATCACGAGCATCGGCAAGCAGTTGCTGCCCCTGCGCTACCCGGTCGAGCCGTTGCTCGAGATCTACAACCGATTCGTCCGCACCGGGCGTTTCGTCGATCCGCCGGAGCGGCGCGCTAGCGAGACGGTAACAAGTACGTAAGAGAAATGTCATAATGACCGCTCGCGGATCCCGTTCCAGCGAAACCGGCCGTAGTAGCTTGATGGGGTGGTGTTAGCCGATAGAGCGTCAGTCAGCGTGGCAGTGGGTTTGCGCGACCGCTCTCCGGCATGCCCGGGCAGTTACGCGGCGAGAAACCCCGAATAACCAACTGACCGCACCAGAACCACCACAAAACATGGCAGACAAGACCGAAGCCCGCCCGATCCTGGTCCCCGTCGATTTCTCACCCCACGCCGAAGCGGCGCTCGTTCTCGCTGTCCATCTGGCCGAATGTCTCGGCAGTGCTTTGCTGATCCTGCATGTCGTCCACGATCCCGGCACGATGCCCGGCTACTACAGCAAGGCGCTGAAACAGAAGCACCTTACCCGGATCGAGGACGGCGCGTCCGAGATGCTCGAGGACTTCCTGAGCCGGGTCGGCAAGCGTCACCCCGAGCTCCGTGCGCTGAAGAACGTCGAGTCCTTTCTGGTCAAGGGCCTTCCGAGCTCGCGCATCATCGAGGTCGCCGAGCAACGCGACGCGGGGATGATTGTCATCGGAAGCAAAGGGCTGACGGGCCTGAAACACCTCTTGGTCGGATCGGTCGCCGAGCAGGTCGCTCACCTCGCGCCGATGCCGGTCACGGTCGTCAAATCCTCGCACTAAGCGGACGCTCCCCATGATAAATATGCTGATTTTCCGGCTCCCCGAGTCGCCGGCAAGGCTCACCCTGCTGATGCTCGCGTTGACCGGCCTAGGCGCCGCGCCCGTATGGGCCGCGGCACCCGCGGAGGCGATCGACTGGTGGACCATGGGCATGGGTCTGTTCGGCGGCCTCGCCCTGTTTCTGTTCGGCATGGAGCAGATGGCCGACGCGCTCAAGGCAGTCGCCGGCGAGCGCATGAAGGACATCCTGGCCAAGCTCACGGCCAATCGATTCATGGGCGCGGCCACCGGTGCCTTCGTCACCGCGATCATTCAATCGTCCTCGGTGACGACCGTCCTGGTGGTCGGTTTCATCACCGCGGGCCTGATGTCGCTGGCCCAATCGATCGGGGTGATCATGGGCGCCAACATCGGCACCACCATCACCGCCCAGATCGTCGCCTTCAAGGTGACCAAGGCGGCACTGCTGATGATCGGCGTCGGCTTCACCATGCTGTTCGCCTCTAAGCGCGAGAGCGTCCGGCAGTACGGCGCGATGCTGATGGGGCTGGGCCTGGTGTTCTTCGGCATGAGCGTGATGAGCGACTCCATGAGCCCGCTGCGCACCTACCAGCCCTTCCTAGACCTCATGACCACCATGGAGAACCCGCTCATCGGTATCCTGGTGGCCGCAGCGTTCACGGGTCTGGTGCAATCCTCGTCCGCGACCACCGGCATCGTAATCGTGATGGCGAGCCAGGGCTTCATCACCCTGCCGACCGGTATCGCGCTCGCCTTCGGCGCCAATATCGGCACCTGCGTGACCGCCCTGCTGGCCTCGATCGGCAAGCCGCGCGAGGCGTTGCGTGCGGCCCTGGTGCATGTCCTGTTCAACGTGGCGGGGGTGCTGGTGTGGGTCGGGCTGATCGGTCAGCTGGCCGCGTTCGTGCAAAGCATTTCCCCCGCGCACACGGACCTCACGGGCACCGCGCGACTCGCCGCCGACGTGCCCCGCCAAATCGCGAATGCCCATACCTTCTTCAACGTCGCCAATACACTCCTGTTTATCGGTTTCACCAGCCAGTTCGCGCGCCTGGTCGAGTGGCTGGTGCCCGACAAGCCGCTGGGCGCGGAAGCCCTGGTCATCAAGCCGAAATATCTCGATGAGGAGCTACTCTCCACACCGTCGCTCGCACTCGACCGCGTGCGACTGGAGACACTGCACATGGGCGAGCACGTCCAGGCGATGATGGAAAGGATCATGCCGGCAATTCTCAGCGGCAACCAAGAGACCCTGAACGACATCGAGCGCATGGACGACAACGTCGACACGCTGCACGCATCGATCATCAGCTACCTGGGCAAGATCAGCCGGCAGGCCCTGACCGAGCACCAGACCGCCGAGCTGATTCGTCTCATGGAGGCGGTGAACAATCTGGAGAATATCGGCGACGTAATCGAGACCAATCTGATTGTCCTGGGGCGCGACCGGATCGCTCACGGCGTCTCCATCAGCCAACCCACACGCGAGGTGCTCACGGGCTTCCACCGGGCGGTGACGCGCTCGGTGGAGGCGGCGGTGCAGGCGGTGGCGCAGAACAACGAGCTCGCGGCCCGCACCGTGACATCGATGAAGCAGGAGATTTCAAGGATTGCCGATTCCGCCGCGGCCCATCAGGCGGAGCGTCTGGTGGCCGAGGAGCCGAATCGCATCCCGGCCTACACGGTCGAGATCGACATCATCGAGAAGCTCAAGCGCATCTACTACTTTGCCAAGCGGATGGCGAAGACCGTCGACGTCACCGAGGGCGCGGAAGCCGCCTAACTAAGGAGATGCTGATTCAAGCCATCCCCGGCTTGAATCAGCTCGCGCCCCCCTGGCCACGACTGGTGGAGCGCTCCATTTTCAACGGCTGAACACCGTCGAAAATGGCGGGCCATCCTTGGCACGCGCGGGAAACGCGTTGGTTGGAGCGCCCTGGACGGCGGCAATTGCCTATGGGCGAGGCAGACGAGCAACAACGGCAAACCGCTCCGCGCTCCACAAACCTTGCCGCTAGGTCCGCTAGACCCCAAAATCGGCCCACGGAAACGCTGCGCGCGGTTCCGGGAGGCGCGACTCTCGGACCACACCTTCGTGTCGATTAACGCGCATAAAGCCGCCGGGCCATCCCGGCCCCGGACGGAAACGCAGAAGCCGGGGTTTCGCTAGCGAGGATTTGCGCGGGGCGTGCCACCGCAGTGCCGCTGGACGGCCGGCGATGCACTCGCCTGTTTCCGCACCGGGAGCAAGAGTCGGCGCAGCCACGACAGTCCCGGAGCCGAGCGAGCCGAACGTATCGGCGTGCCCGTTTCGCTCGCCGGAAACCCTGAATGCGCACGGCCCGGCCGTGGTGTTGCTCGCCGCCACTATGCGAATATGGCCTCGCAGAGCGGCGGCGAACGCAGTGGAGAGCACAACTGGACGCCAAAGATCCGACGCCGCCCGAGCATAAAGCCGCGCCACTGCCACCGGTGTCCGATGCCTCCAGCGTCACCTACCGCTTTCGGCTCGATTCCGACCTCAGTGCCGAGCATCTGAGCGACGGCGCGGAGCGGCTTACCGGCTATCCAAACGCGGATTTCACTGCCGGGAGCGTTCATTGGGGCGCGATCCTACATCCGGAAGACCAGACCGAAACCGCGTCGACCTTGGCCGACCTGATCCGCGCCGAGCACCCCTTCCAGCTCGAATACCGCATTCGGCACGCGGATGGATCGACTCGCTGGGTGCTGCAACACGGCACGTCTAGTCGCGACTCGCAAGGCACTCCGACGGCGATCGAGGGCTATCTCACCGATCTCACCGAGCACCGCCGGGCGGCCGAGGATCTGGCCGAAACCAAGCAGCGACTCGAGGCACATTTCGAGAATTCCCCGCTCGCGGTGGTGGAGCTCGATCCCGCGCGGAGGATCATCCGCTGGTCGGCGGCCGGCGAAGGACTTTTCGGCTGGACCCTTACCGATGTCGAGGGACGGCGGCTACTGGATCCCGCGCTGGTGCTTGAGGAGGATCTGGATGCGGTCGCCGCGTCGCTGAACGATCTCGTCGCCGGGACTCGGCGGCGGGCGCAAATGCTCTTTCGAATGCGCTGCAAGGATAGCGATGTGCGCGACGTGGAGGCCTTCGGCGCCGCGATCTACGATGCCCGAGGCCAGGCGAAGGCCCTGTGTCTCCAAATTCTCGACGTCAGCGAGCGCGAACGCTGGACCCGAGGCCTGCACGAGAGCGAGCAGCGCCTGCGCTGGGCCCTCGCGGCGGGCGGGGGCG
>JBGSTR010000504.1:0-1795 GCA_041736365.1 Chromatiaceae bacterium
TCGCAGGTCGACCGGAGGGCGCACGACTGACCGCAGCCGCGGCCCACGTCGGCGTGCGCAAGGCCACCGCCAGTGATGCGGTGGCGACCCTGGAGCGTAAGGAGCTGGTGCACAAGCACGCGGATGCCTTCGATGGCCGAGCGATCGCGTTGAAGGCGACGACCGCGGGTGAGCGCGCTGCTCGGGCGTGGCCTGCCAGCTTCGAGCCCATCGTCACCGGGCTATCCCAAGGCGAGCAGGAGCTGTTGCTGCGCCTCGTGATCAAGATGATTCGACAGCTCCAGCTGCGCGGGCTGATCGCGCCCCAGCGGACCTGCCTGACCTGTCGTCACTTTCGCGAAGACGTGGCCCCGGGTACCGACACGCCGCACTTCTGCGCCTTTGTCGGCGCGCCCTTTGCGGAGCGGAACCTGCGGGTCGATTGTCCGGAGCACGAATCCGCCGCTTGAAACGGCGGCTGAAAGCACCCCGCCCCATCGGTGCGGGGTTTTTGTCGCAGTCAATAGTTAGGAGTCCTTACATGAACAAGCGAGTGACAAGACCACTACTGACCCTTCTGTGTGCAGCAACCACGGCTGTTTCGTTTGCCGGAGAGCCCGCCGTCGACTACCCGACGGGCTACCGCGACTGGCACCACGTCAAAAGCATGGTGATCGAGGAGGGTCATCCGCTGTTCGATGCCTTTGGCGGCATTCATCACATCTATGCCAACGAGCGGGCCGTGGAAGGCTACGCGGCCGAAAGCTTCCCCGACGGCTCGGTGATCGTGTTCGACCTGCTGGAGGCGGAGCACTCCGACAATGCGGTGACCGAAGGGACGCGCAAGGTCGTGGGCGTGATGCACAAGGATTCCACCGCGTACGCGGCGACGGGTGGCTGGGGTTTCGAGGGATTCGGAAATGGCGACCCGACCAACCGCGTGGTTGGCGAGAACGCGGCGTCTGCCTGCTTCGCCTGCCATGAACCGCAGAAAGACCAGGACTACACCTTCAGCCGTCTGCGCGACTGACGCAAGCGAGCGAAAGCAGCGAGCCCATCCCGATTCACGAACCTGCGAGCGAAGCGTCCCCGCTTCGCTCGCGCAGGCGCCCCTCCTCCAGCACCAGCACCCGATCCACGCGTTCCAGCGCCGCCGGCCGATGGGTGATGAGCAGCACGGTGCGCTCCGCCATCAGGCGGTCGAGCGCCAGCAAAAGCGAACGCTCGGTTGCCGGGTCCAGCCCTTCGGTCGGCTCGTCCAGGAGCAGGATCGGTGCGTCCTTGAGCAGGGCGCGGGCGATCGCGATGCGCCGCGCCTGGCCGCCGGAGAGGCGCACCCCGGTTTCGCCGACCCAGGTGTCGTAGCCCTCCGGCAGCGACGCGATGAAGTCGCTCAACTGCGCGGTCTCGCAGACTTGGTCGAGCCGCGCAGCGGATGCGTCCGGATCGCCGATCAGGACATTCTCGCGAATGCTGGCGTCGAACAGATGGGTATGCTGACTGACGACGCCGAAGTAGCGGCTTAGGTCCTCGCCGCGGAATTGCGCCAGATCAAAACCGCCGAGCCTGATGGTGCCGGCGTCGGTTGGCCAGGAGCGAAGCAGCAGATGGAACAGGGTGCTCTTGCCCGCACCGGTGGCACCGACCACGGCCACGCGCGCTCCCACCGGCAGCTCTAGGTCAACCCCGTCGAGCACCGGGGCGGACGAGCCCGGGTAGGCGAAACGCACGCCACTCAGGCTGAGATCGAATGCACGCAGAATGGGCGAGGGACCGGGCGGCTCGCGCACCGCCGGCTCCATGTCGACGATCGAGA
>JBGSTR010000521.1:0-1583 GCA_041736365.1 Chromatiaceae bacterium
CCTTGTCCGCGAGGGGCAGGGTTTGTCCGCGCGACGGGGGCGCGGGCTCCCCGGACAGCCAGGCATGGGAAACGTCCTCGACGATCAGGCTTGGATCGAGCGCTGCACCGCCGTTGCCGCGCCACACACCGGCCGAAAACAGGTGCGACCCGTCCCCGGGATAGGCCCCGTAGCTGAGGAATCCGTCGGTTGCCCGTCCGATTCGGTCCAGGCCCAGATCCTCGGCCGCGGCGAGAAAGCGGGCGAGATCGCCGCCGCGCCCGCGCCGCCAAAGCGCAAGCTCGTCCGGGTTGGCCAGCGTCGCGACCGTCTCCAAACGATCATCGAACAGCTCCCGCTCCAGGAAGCGCCGGAAGCCGCGCAGCGCGGTGATCACCTGAAGACACTCCGCTTGCCCCAGGGGACAGGCGCTGCCGCCGGGCTGCAGGCTCAACGTATGGGGCCACTTGCCGGCCATCAGACCCATCAGATGCATGAACGCGGCGCGCGCCGGCAGGACTACCTCCGTGGCCGAGCCGCTCACGGCCCTGAATCGCGGGGCCAGTGTCGCGAACCACGGCCGGTCCGCGTACGCCTCGCGGGCGAAATCGGGCATAAAAAAGAGATAGAAATGGGTCAGGTGGTCGGCCAGATTCTCGCACGCGCTCACCAGGTTCGCCGCGAGGCGACCATTGGGGGGCGGCTCGACGCCGACGAGATCACTCAGTGCCGTCGCGGCGGCGGCGCTCTGGGACACCGAGCAAATGCCGCAGATCCGCGGCACAATCACCAGGGCGTCGGCGGGCACCTTACCGGTCAGCATCGGCTCGAAGCCGCGATAGAGCGGGGAATTGACATAGGCCGCGGCCACTCGGCCGTCCGCCACTTCCAGCCGCACCTCCAAATCGCCCTCGACGCGGTTGAAGGGGCCGACGACCCGAGTGCTCATCGCTTGAGTCCGCTGCGTTTGGCGACCGGCGGGACCACCAGGTGATCCGCCGTGGCATTCTCGCGCACCCGTTTGGGCGTCGCCGACTTGGAGAGCGCCGCGAGTGCGACGAACCAGGCCCTGGGCATGTCCGTGGGCAGCCCGATGGGGATGCCCGCGACCTTGGGCGTCTCGGCGAACGGATGCCCGGGCTCCTCGAAGCGCGGCTCGGTGCAGGAGATGCAGGGGTAGCCGCCGCGCAGGCACGAGCCCGTCCCGTTCCAGGGTCGAGTGTTGCAGTCGGCGTGTGCCCGGGTGCCCTTGCAGCCCATGTGCTCCATCATGCAGCCCTGGTCCGAGGGCTTCTCGGCGCTGGCCTTGAATTCGTAGTACTCGTTGCGCGAGCAGCCGTGATGGACTAGATGATCGGCATAGAGCCGCGGCCGATTCAGGGCGTCCAGCTCGGCGGATCCGAGTCCGCCCATTGCCACCGCGAGCAGCGTGTCCAGTACCCAGCCGGGATGGGTCGGACAGCCGGCGACATTGATCACCGGCGATCCCGACGCGCTGCGGTATTCGGCCCCGAGCAGCCCGCCGGGATGATCGGCGTCGTATTGCAGACCGGTGGCCCCCGCCGGATTCCCGCCGGCGCTGCTGATGCCGCCGAAGGCCGCGC
>JBGSTR010000531.1:0-1735 GCA_041736365.1 Chromatiaceae bacterium
CGGACCTCGTCGCGCGCTTTGCCGCCGCCTACTCCGATAAGATCGACGACTGGACCCGCCGGCTGGCCGAGCTGCGCGCCGCCGGGTTGCGCACCGTGCTCTGGGGCGCCGGCTCCAAGGGGGTGAGCTTCGTCAACAGCGTGTCCGGCAGCGAGGCGATCGCGGCGTTGGTGGATCTCAATCCGCACAAACAGGGTCGTTTCGTCCCCGGAACCGGACATGAGGTCGTCGCGCCCGAGCGGCTGATCGCCCTGCGCCCGGAGCGGGTTATCCTGATGAACCCGCAGTATCGCGACGAGATCGCCGGGTCGCTCGCCGAGCTTGGGCTCGAAGCCGAGATCCTGCTGGACTCGCTCGGGTGAGCGACGAGCCGCGCGTCCTGCTGTTCTCCCAGCGCCGGCTCTCGCCGGTGATCTCGCGCTGCTTTTCCTACGAATTCGAGGATGCGATCCGCGCCATGGACCGCGTGGATCTGCTGGCGCCCGACTATCGATTTCGATCCGGCGAGCTGATCTACCGCGCCGTCAACAAGGCCGGCCGGCACACGCGCGCCCTGCGCTCCGTCAATCCGGGCGTCGCGCCGATCCGCATCGATCGGCGCTACGAGCTGTTCTTCGCCGTGTTTCAGTTCGCGACCGACCTGCCGACACTGAACGCCCTGCGCGCCTGGCGGCAACACTGCCACCAAGCCGTGTGTCTGATCGAGGAGCTGTGGACCCGTGACCTCGGAAGACTCGACAGCCAATTGGCCCTGCTTCGCGAGTTCGACCAAGTACTGACCAACTGTCGCCAAACGGTCGAGCCACTGGCCCGGGCGATCGGCCGGCCGGTGCACTACATCGCGCCCGGCATCGACGCCTTGCGCTTCTTCCCCGCTACCGAGCCAACCGCGCGCTGCATCGAGGTCTACAACATGGGCCGGCGACATCCGGCGACCCATCGGGCGCTGCTCGAATACACCGGGGCGCGGCAGTCCTTTTATCTCTTCGACACCTTCCGGGGTAACCTGCCGGTCCAGGACCCCGCCGAGCACCGGCGATTGCTCGCCGAGAAGCTGAGGCGCACCCGCTTCTTCATGGCCAACAAGGCGAAGGTCAACGAGGAGGGCGAGACAGGCGATCAGGAGGAGGTCGGTTTTCGGTTCTTCGAGGGCGCGGCGGCCGGCACGCTGATGATCGGCGACCCGCCCGACGTGGCCTCGTTCCGCGAAAACTTCGACTGGCCGGACGCCGTCGTCCATCTGCCCTACGGCAGCGCCGAGATCGCGCCGGTGCTGGCGGGCTTGGAGTCCGCGCCCGAGCGCGTGGAGCGTATCCGCCGGGACAACGTGCGCAACACGCTCCAGCGGCACGACTGGGTCTATCGCTGGGAGCAGGTGCTGGATTGGGCCGGACTTCCGGCTGGCGAGGTGGTTGGCGTGCGCAAGGACCGCCTGCAATCGCTCGCCCGGCATGTTTTGTAAGCGATTCCATTAACGTCGGTCCGACGGTTGTGGCCTTCCGCAGTCGTGAATAGGTAAGGCATGAGTTTTCTCTCGCGCTATCTGCCCCGGGCAGCGCACGTGCTGCGCACCGAGGGCCCCGGCGTGCTGCTGCGCAAGATCCAGCGCCGCTTGGCAACCACGCCGCTCACGGTCGCCGCCAAGCCCGAGCTGCTGCGGCTCGCCGAGCCCTTCGTACCCGTGACCTTTCCAATCACCGACTCGCCCGCGGTGTCGGTGGTGATCCCGGTGCAC
>JBGSTR010000537.1:0-2497 GCA_041736365.1 Chromatiaceae bacterium
ATGCACCGGCGGCGGCGCGACGCGGTGCACGTCGATTCTCCCACCGCCAATGGGCGCCGACGTTAGGGTCCCGGATTCGGCTGATTGACATGAATCGACTCGATCTCATCGACCAATGCGGGGGGCAGTGACACATCGATGCTCGCCAGGTTGCTCTCAAGCTGCTCCAGGGTGGTGGCGCCGATGATATTGGAGGTCGTGAACGGGCGGCTGGTGACCCACGCCAAGGCCATCTGCGCGGGGTCCAGGCCGTAACGTCGGGCGAGCGCCACGTAATCGCCGGCGGCGCGCTCCGCCTGCGGGTTCGAGTAGCGATTGAACCGCTCGAAGAGCGTGAGCCGCGCGCCCGCCGGGCGATGGCCGTTCAGGTACTTGCCGGACAACACACCGAAGGCGAGCGGCGAGTAGGCCAACAGGCCGCAACGCTCGCGCATCGCGACCTCCGCCAGACCGATCTCAAAGCTCCGGTTGAGAAGGCTGTAGGGGTTCTGGATGCTGACGGGACGCGGCAGCCCGTGCTGCTCTGCGAGCGCCAACATGCGCATGGTGCCCCAGGGAGTCTCGTTCGACAGACCGAACTGGCGCACCTTGCCCTCGGCCATCAGGTCCGCGAGCACTTCCAGTGTTTCCAACAGGGGCGTGCCGCGATCCTCGTCCGCATGGCTGTAGCCGAGCTTGCCGAAGAAGTTGGTTTCGCGGTCGGGCCAGTGCAGTTGGTAGAGATCGAGATAATCCGTGCGCAGTCGGCCCAGGCTGGCGTCCAGGGCCGCCTCGATATTTCGCCGATCCAGGCGCGGCGTTCCGTCGCGCAGATACGAGACCCAATCACCGGGTCCGGCAACCTTGCTCGCCAGGACCACGCGATCACGGCAGCCCCGGGATTGCAGCCAGGTGCCGATATAGCACTCGGTTAGACCCTGGGTCTCGGCGCGCGGTGGTACGGGATAGATCTCCGCCGTGTCGATAAAGTTGATGCCGGCGGCGAGTGCCCGATCCAACTGGGCGTGCGCCTCGGCTTCGGTATTCTGCTCGCCGAAGGTCATGGTGCCGAGGCACAACGCGCTGACTTGGATGTCCGAGCTTCCGAGGGTTCTTTGCTGCATGCAGATCTCCTGGTCTGATCCGTCCGCCGGGAACGAATCGTTGCGGGCGGTTGACGAAGCATAAGGGCTACTCAGCCTCATTTGGTACCATATCGGCTTTACTGCGAGCGGCGACGACCGCGCGGGCTCCCTCACGCACATGACGATCGACGGCAGCCTCTTTACACCAACCTTCCTCTGGTTCGCCAACATCCTGTTTGGTCTTACGCTGTTGGTCGCGCTGCGGCTCGCACCCTGGCGCAAGTTCCTCGATCAGGAGCAGGTGCACGTCTTCCTCGGCGCGACGGTTGCGTTGCTGCTGCTGTGGCACGTGGATACCCAGGTGCGGCCGGGCCTGTCGTTTCATCTGCTTGGGGTGACGGCCATCACCCTGATGTTCGGCTGGTCGTTGGCGGTGCTCGCGGTCGCCTTGACCCTATTCGGCGTGACCCTCAACGGCGGCGGTGATTGGCAGGGGTTCGCGCTCAATGCCCTCGTATCCGGCGTCGTGCCCATCACGCTAACCCAGCTCATGCTGATCCTGATCCGCTGGTATCTACCCAAGCAGTTTTTTGTCTATGTCCTGGTCAACGGCTTCCTCACCGCCGGTTTGGTCGGTGCGGTGTCGGGTTACATCGCGACCTCGCTGCTGGTGATGAGCGGCGCCTCCAGCTTCGTCGAGCTCGAAGAGACGGTGCTGCCCTTCTTTCCGTTGATGTTTCTACCCGAGGCGATGCTCAACGGTTGGCTGCTCGCGGTGCTGGTCGCCTTCAAGCCGCAGTGGGTGTACTCCTTCAGCGACGAGCAGTATCTGGACGGCAAATAACATGAGCCAATCACTCGGCTGGTCGGGCACCGCGCTCGGATGGACGGTGGGTTTCCTGTTTGGGGGTCCGATCGGTGCCGTTTTCGGCGCCGCCGTAGGCCACGGCTATGATCGCGGGCTGCTCGGGGCATCGCCGCTGCCCACTTTCCCCAGCGGGAGTCGAGAGTACGCACACGCGCGCTTTTTCGAGGCCACCTTCTCCGTCATGGGCCACACGGCCGACCTCGGCGGGCACATCACCTCGTCCGATGCCCCGTTCGCCGCGTCCGTCATGGATCGCATGTCGTTGACCCCGGGACTGCGGACCGCGGCACGGCGGATGTTCGATCGGGGGCGTTCGCCGGGATTCAACCTCGGCGCCACAATCGCGGACCTGAGACGTGCCTGCGGCGGCGAGCAGCAACTGCTGGAGCTGTTCCTGGAGGTCCAGTTGGCCACCGCCTACGCGCAGGGCGCACCGTCTGCGGCTCAGCTGCGCGCAGTCGCGGAGATCACGCGCGGATTGGGCATTTCCGAGGCGACCTATAGGCGTCTCGAACGATTGGTGCTGCTGAGCCGGCGCGCCTACCCGCCGTCCGCGACCGGCGGC
>JBGSTR010000561.1:0-2391 GCA_041736365.1 Chromatiaceae bacterium
CGGGCGTGAGCTGGCCGCGTCCGGTGCGAAAGGCGCGTTTCAGGCTGTTCCAGGTGTAGGCCTGGGCGCCTGCGACCGCGGCAATCATCTCCTGTCCGAGCGCGAGTCGGGCGGCGATGGCGCTTGCCAGCGTGCAGCCCGAGCCGTGATATTCGCCCGCGAGCCGGGGCCAGTCCCAGGTGTGCGAGACGCCGCCGGGACCAAACAGCCGGTTGGTCACGCTCGCGGTCTCCGCGTGGGTGCCGGTAATCAGCACCCAGCGCGCTCCGGCCGCGAGCAGACGTTGTCCGCACCGCTCCGGGTCTTGGGTATCGGCGAGGGTGCGCGCCTCCGGGAGATTTGGCGTGATCAGCGTACTGCGGCGGATGAGATTCGTTTTGACCTGATTCAAGAGCGCCGCATCGACCACCTGCTGCCCGGCCCCGGAGGCGAGCACCGGATCGAGCACCACGGGCAGCTGCGGATGCTCGTCGATCAGGGTGTTGAGCACGCGCACGATGCGAGAGCTGCCGATCAGTCCGATCTTGATTGCACTTGGCGCGCTGTCCTCGAACATGGCTCGGCACTGGGAGTCCACATGATCCGCGGGCTGCGGGTGGATCCGGCGCAGCTCACCGGTGTCTTGGTCGGTGAGTGTGCTGACGACGGTCACGGCAAAGGCGCCGGCGGCGCGGACCGCCTCGGCGTCGGCAAGGATACCCGCGCCGCCGCTCGGGTCATGTCCGCCGACGCAGAGCACGACGGGGCGATCGAGAGTGTCCGGCATCGGTGATTACCTAATTTGGGTTCGATGGGAATGTCGCGGAGACCATCCTGAGGCCGCTTACCGCGTCGAGCAAGCGGGTCCAGCCCCCCGGGATGGTCCGAAACCGAGCCGCGGCGCGGAGGCCGCGGTGGCGAATCGGCGTCGAATCCCGGTACCACTCCGGCGCCCCGCGCCCCGCGCGCAGTTCACTTGTTCCGGCGGAATATTGCTGGTGAGTGCATCGCGGGTGCAACCGCGGCCGCCGTCGTACGTTGAAAAACGCGCCCGATACCCTGACTTCGGCGGCTGGAATTGAAACAGCGCGGACTCCCATAGAACCCTCCGTGGACTCCGTATTCGCGAAGGAATGACCGATGAAGACCTATATGTGCGTAATTTGCGGACTAATCTATGACGAATCGAAGGGCTGGCCGGAAGACGGCATCGCTCCGGGCACCCTTTGGGACGATGTCCCGCTAAACTGGAAATGTCCCGAATGCGGTGCCGGCAAGGATGACTTCGAAATGGTCGAAGTCTAGGCTGCCTCATGACCCAACTTCTGCCTCTGCAGTCCGCGGGCGTGAGCGAGCATGCGGCACTCGTTTTTCCCCCTGCGACGAAGCGGAATGATGTGAGTGCGATGAATAAACCAGGTTTGCCGTTTGAGTCGAGTGCGTTGGAGCTCGTGGGTATCGTCCGGCGTTACTGCGACCTCATCGATGGGTCCGGCAGCGGCGACGACGACCTCTGGTTGCGCGACGTGGCCTCGGTGCTGCCGCGACTTCAGGCCGCCGTGACATCGTTCGAGTCGGAGGGTCGGTTCGAATCTCATCGCTCGTCAACGGATCTGGACGCGCGATTCGAGCTCTTTTCCCGACTGCGAACGCTGCTTGCCGGCCGCGACGGCTACTGGCTCGAATACGACCGCGCGCACGACGGCGACGACGGGATGTCCGGCAGTCTCGCCGACGACCTGACCGACATCTATTGCGAGCTGAAACACGGGTTGCACGCCTTCGACACGGATCCGAAGCGTGCGCTGGACGCTTGGTGCGTGGGCTACGAGTGTCATTGGGGCCAGCATCTTGTCGACGCACAGCGCCACCTTTCGTCCCTGGCCGCCAAAGGCCGCATCGACTGAATTATCAATACATTTCGCGCTGGAACCCCGCCGGTTTTTTTTGCTAACCTAGGCGGCCATTTTTACTTCGAGCGAGGCTCTTATCATGTCCGCATCGCTAAGCAACGCCGAATTGGTACTGACCTCGCCCGCTCAGGCGAAAATGAGCGAGCTGTTCAACCAGGTCGACGACAATGTTCAAGGCGTACGCGTATTTGCCACCCCCGGTGGCTGCAGTGGCATCTCCTTCGGTATGACCTTCACCGACTCCATCAACGAAGACGACGGCGTGCTCGCCTGCAACGGCTTCAAGGTGGTGGTGGACGACGGCACGCTCGAGTACTTGCGTGGCGTCGAGATCGACTTCGTCGACAACGGAGATGGGCAGGCCACCTTCGTGTTCAATAACTTGCCACAAGTCGGCGGCGGTGGCTGCGGTACCTGCGGCTCGTCTTCCGGCGGCGGCGGTTGCTCCTGACCTCGTCGGCCTCCGGTGCGGTCGCGATGCCGATGTTGACCCGCCCGC
>JBGSTR010000582.1:0-2924 GCA_041736365.1 Chromatiaceae bacterium
GCCGCGGCCGGCGGCCCCGTTCCTCGATCTGGGCATCGTGCACACGGGCGATGCGCCGACACCAAGCTGGGACATCGAGCTCGAGCTGGGGGCGGGCGTGGTGCTGCGCCTGAGGCGGGGCTGATGTTCTTCCCCGAGGCGCGGGTGCGGGTGTTCCTGCACGGTTGACCGGTGGACATGCGCAAGTCGTTCGATGGCCTGATTGCGCTGACGCGGCGGGTGCTGGAGCAGGATCCCTTGTCCGGGCATCTGTTCGTCTTCGTCAACCGCCGCGGGAATCGTGCGACATAATGCACCTCTTTTCTAGAGACCTGGAAGTCTGAGCGTCTTAACATCTTGTAAAGACGTGAAATTGGACGGTCTACGCTGCTTTATGGCGCGTGCGCCTGCCTGGACGACCTCGGAATCGAGCGCCGCGATAGGCACTTGCCATGGAGCCGAGGGCATGAGTTGGGACGCAGGCAGAATTCCGTCGCGGATCAGCCGATGGACGGAGCCGACACAGATGCCGAGACGCAGTGCGGTTTCGTCGACGGTGATGGTCTCCTCGCGAGGGGCATCGGGATCGAAGGGATCAATCCCGAGACGCTCACGCAGCTCGCGTACCCCAACGGTCGTCCAAGACCGGCCATCACTGGATTTGCAGCGCATCCGGTTCATGGTGACCGCCAGTTCCGGGTCTGGCCACTGTCCTCCCAGTTGACGGATCACCTCAACGGGGCTGAACGGGGCTGGGGTAGCGATCCTCGGGATAACGGCCCGTGCGTACCCGGGCCACGCGCAGCTCCGTGTGGCGCCCGCCGACCCAGTGCACAGTGATGACCACTTCGTTGCATGCCCCATCGAGGTCGAGCACAACTTCCTTGATGAGAATGTGGGTCAGTCGTTGCTTGGTGCGCGCATCGGTACCCGGAGCATTCCAGACCGCAGGCAGATCGTGTGCGAGGGCCATCAGCGCTTCACGGTCAATCCGAGGTCGGCCCGTTGCGACCCGATCGAGACTCGCGATGCGCTCCTCGAACTCGGCGACTCGCTCAAGGGCGGTATTCCAACGCGCCTCCAACTCTCGCGCTACGAGCCGCTTGGTCGGATCGACGGCGTTGTAGCGGCGTTCGGCCAGCGTGGCCTCGTACTGCGCCTCCTCGAGCTCACGCGCGCGTGCCTGGCGTACCTGCGCATCGGCCTGGACGGATTGCTCGCACGCACGGATTGCCGCTTCGATGGCGTGATCGGACACTGCTGCCAGAAGCTGCCCCGCCACCGCTCGATCCACACGAACGCCACCGATGCCGATGCACAGACCGGTGCCGCTCTGATCATTGCCCCCGCGACATTGGTAGCGGTGGGCGTGACCGGAGCGCGAGCCATACTGCACGCGCATCATCCGCCCGCAGCGACTACAGCGCAGCAGCCCTGTGAGCAACGCTCGTCCGCCCCTGGCGGATTTGCGTGAGGCGCGCTTTTGCATGTGGGCGTTCTCCGCGAGCAGCTTTTGGTTCTCTTCGAATTCGTCCCAGCCGATGTACCCCGGATGGTGATCGTTGATCAAGACGCTCCACGCCCCCGGGGCCTTGCGATGTCCATTGCTCTTGCGTGCCCGGCCATCGACAACGCTGGTGCGGCTGCCGGTGCGACCGAACACATAGGCCCCGGCGTACACCGGATGCTGCAGGATCAAGAGGATGCGGTGATAGGCTGGAGACTGCCACTCGACATGCGGCCCCATCGAACCTTGGCGCACGACCGGCAGCATAAGTTCGGAGTGCTTTGCCCACAGCAGTACCTGACGGGCGCTGCCGCGCTCACGGAACTTGCAAAAGATCAGTGCAATCGCCTCGACGACGCGCCCGTCGGGAGCGTTTTCGATCTCGCCAAGCTCGTTCCAACAATAGCCCGGGGGAAGTGCGAAACGCAGCTCTCCACGACGGGCCTTGGAGTCCCTTGCCGCCAGTCCGCGTTGACGCAGCAGGCTCAACTCGTACTCCGACATCGTCCCTTTCAACCCCAGCAAGAGACGATCATTGACCAACCGAGGATCATAGACACCATCCGGGTCGATCACCAAGGTCCCGACCAGCGCACACAGATCGATCAAATGATGCCAGTCGCGACCATTGCGCGCGAGGCGCGAGGCCTCGATACACAACACCGCCCCGACCTCGCCGCTGCATACGCTGGCCACGAGGTTCTGAAAACCCGGCCGCTCGACCAGCCCGGAGCCGGAACGCCCCAGATCCTGGTCGATGACAACAACCGACTCGAACCCCATGGATCGCGCCGATTGTGCCAGCGCGTATTGGCGATGCTGGCTCTCGGTGTGCGAGGCTACCTGTCCCAGCGGCGATTGACGGACATAAATGGTTGCGCCTCGGCGTCGATGGTCGTCAGTGATCTTAGGGTTCATAGCGACCTCCCTGTGTGTCGCTTTTGATTTCGTCCTCCGCGCCGCAGGCCTCCAGCAGCAGATCCGCCACGGTCACGATCAGTGCCTCGCGTGTTTCCGCCTCCAGCGGCAGTTTCGGCGCCTGCTCGAGGAGACGGGCAGTTCGTGAGCGACTGGCGTGACGGGCGCAACCGCGAGCTCGATGTCACCGGGCTGAAGCTGTTGCTCGAAGGGATCGAGCCGGCGCGGCGGCGGTTGCGCTATCGACATCCCTTCACCGAATCGTTGGGGTTGGAGTAGAATGCGCCCATGTCCTCAAGCGTTTCCGCCCGTGCCGATTCTCCCGTCGATTGGGCCGCCGAGCGTGCCCGTTACGAGGCGCGGATCGCCGCGCTGCAGCACCAGTTGGAGTGGTTCAAGCGCCAGCTGTTCGGCGAGAAGTCCGAGCGACGGCTCCTCGACGCACCGCCCGAGCAGCTGAGTCCGGGGGAAGGCTTCGAGACGTCCGGCGGGGCCGACGGGCCCGCCCGTGCGGTCGCTG
>JBGSTR010000585.1:0-5684 GCA_041736365.1 Chromatiaceae bacterium
AGGCCGGCCTCGCCGGGTGCCGCGAGCAGTCGCGCGCTCTCGGCGTCGAGCAGGACGTCGCGTCCGCGCAGGCGCAGATGATCCCGCAAGCGTCGCAGCGTCGCGCTGACTTTGATCGGGTCGCCTTGTTTTCCTACGATGCCGACGGTGTGAAATTGCGGCATGGGCTCGCTGTGGGTCTGTGCGGGCGGAGAGACGACCGCGACGTTAGCATGGGGCGGCGACCGCGCCAATAGGTCCCGAGCGCGCGGGCGACACCAAGAGCGATCCTTGACAGTCTTGCTCGGACACCCTAGATTTGTCGCTTTAGCACTCGGCAAGTGGGAGTGCTAACAGCGCCGGGTCCAAGTCTCGGCGGCAGTTACTCCCCCGCGGTCGTCCTCGATTGATGCCTGCGCACCGCGCCGATTCGGCCGGTGCGTCGGGTTTTCGGCTCCGAGCGAGGCGGGACCGGGGGATTCAGGCTTCTCCACAGCAGGAACCCGCGAGCACAGGTTGGCACCTCAGAAGCGAAAAGGCGAGCCGCAGGTCAACGACCGCGCGTTGCATTTCCTCAAGGCGCTGGTCGAGCGTTACATCAAGGACGGCCAGCCGGTGGGGTCGCGCACGCTCGCGCGGGATACGGGGCTCGATCTGAGCCCGGCGACGGTCCGCAACGTGATGGCGGACCTCGAGGATATGGGGTTCATCATCTCCCCGCATACCTCGTCGGGCCGGGTTCCGACCGTGGCCGGATACCGGCTGTTCGTAGACTCGCTGCTGACGGTTCGCCCGCCAACCGACGAGGACATGGAGACGCTGCGACTGCGATTCGCTGCCGCCGGCGACGCCCGGACCCTGATTGAAACGGCTTCGGAGCTTCTGTCGGGCGTGACGCACATGGCGGGCGTGGTGATGACGCCGCGCCGGGAGCGCAATGCCTTTCGGCAGATCGAGCTGCTGCCGTTGTCCGGTACCCGGGTGTTGGCGATCCTGGTCACCGGCGAGGGCGAGGTCCACAACCGGGTCATCGTCACCGAGCGCCGGTTTACGCCCTCGCAGCTCGAGCAGGCGGCGAATTATTTGAATCAGGTCTTCACCGGCCAGGACATCAAGGATGTGCGCAAGCGTCTGTTGGAAGACCTAAAGCACACCCACGAGAACATGGATCAGCTCATGATGCGGGCGGTGTCGCTCGCCCACGAGGTGGTGGAGGCCGCGGAGCGCCGGGACGACTGCTATATCGCCGGGCAGACCAATCTCATGGAGTTCGGCGAGCTGGCGAGTATGGAGCGGCTCAAACAGCTTTTCGATGCCTTCAACCAGAAGCGCGAAATTCTGCATATCCTCGATCGGTGCATTGCGGCGGAGGGCGTACAGATCTTTATCGGCGACGAATCCGGGTACGCGCTGCTCGACGATTGCAGCGTGGTGACCCGCGCCTATCGGGTCGAGGACCAGGTGGTGGGCGTGCTCGGCGTCATCGGTCCGGCGCGCATGGACTACCAGCGGGTGATCCCGATCGTCGATGTCACGGCTCGCCTGCTCGCGGCGGCGCTGCGGAGCTAGAGCAACTTTTTTCGAACGATTGAATGCCGAGTGCGCTGCGGGTCGGGATCCGCACGGGCGCTCAGGATTGACGGAGGCAACCGATGGCTGACGATAGACACAACACCGACGGCGCCGGATCGCCGGATCTCGACGCAAAAGACGAGGCGATTGCCGTGGAGCAGCGTGCGGCGACCCCCGCGGAGCTGGAAGCGGAGCTGGCGGCCGCGCGCGCGAAGGCGGACGAGAATTGGGATCAGCTGCTGCGTGCGCGTGCGGAGATGGAAAATATTCGCCGCCGCCACGCGAACGAGCTGGAGAAGGCCCACAAGTACGCGCTCGACGGGTTCGTGCGCGAGCTGCTGCAGGTCCGAGACAGCCTGGAGCTTGGGCAGGGCGCCGCCCGAGAAGAGGGCGCCGACATCGAGAAGCTGCGCGAGGGAACCGAGCTGACCCTCAAGCTGCTCGGCGATGTGATGACCAAATTCGGGGTCGAGGCCATCGAGCCGCTGGGCGAGACCTTCGACCCGCAGTTTCACCAGGCGATGGCGACCCAGCCCCGCGACGACGTGGCGTCGAACACAGTCGTGGCAGTCGTTCAAAAGGGCTATGTGCTCAATGGCCGATTGGTGCGTCCGGCGATGGTCATGGTGTCCCGCCCGGCGTAGGGATTCGGCTTGAACGACGCAGGGTTTTACCCCAACTGATTGAACAATTCGGCGCCGTCGCGCCGCGTCAGAGATACCGGAGAACACGTTCATGGCAAAAATAATCGGCATCGACCTCGGAACCACCAATTCCTGCGTCGCCGTAATGGAAGGCGACAACGTCAAGGTGATCGAGAACGCCGAGGGAGATCGCACCACGCCGTCCATCGTCGCCTACAGCAGCGACGGCGAGGTATTGGTCGGCCAGTCGGCGAAGCGCCAGGCGGTGACCAACCCGGCGAATACGCTCTTCGCCATCAAACGCCTGATTGGTCGGCGTTTCGAGGATCAGGTGGTGGCAAAGGACAAGGGCATGGTGCCCTACAAGATCGTCAAGGCGGACAACGGCGACGCTTGGGTCGAGGTCAACGGCAAGAAGATGGCCCCGCCGGAGATCTCGGCCAAGGTCCTGCAGAAGATGAAGAAGACGGCGGAGGATTACCTCGGCACGACCGTTACCGAGGCCGTTATCACCGTCCCGGCCTACTTCAACGACTCGCAGCGTCAGGCGACCAAGGACGCCGGTCGCATCGCCGGTCTCGAGGTCAAGCGCATCATCAACGAGCCCACCGCGGCCGCGTTGGCCTACGGCATGGACAAAAAGCGCGGGGATCAGAAGCTCGCGGTCTACGACCTGGGCGGCGGCACCTTCGACATCTCGATCATCGAGATCGCGGTGATCGAGGGCGAGCACCAGTTCGAGGTGCTGTCGACCAATGGCGACACCTTCCTCGGCGGCGAGGACTTCGACCTGCGCATCATCGAGTTCCTGGCGGCCGAGTTCAAGAAGTCCCAGGGCGTCGATCTGCACAACGATCCGCTCGCCCTGCAACGGCTCAAGGAGGCCGCGGAGAAGGCCAAGATCGAGCTCAGCTCCAGCCAGCAGACCGATATCAATCTGCCCTACATCACCGCCGACCAGACCGGGCCGAAGCATCTCAACGTCAAGCTCACCCGGGCCAAGCTGGAGTCGCTGGTCGAGGAGCTGGTCGATCGCACCATCGAGCCGTGCCGGATCGCGTTGAAGGATGCGGGGCTCACGGCCGGGGAGATCGATGAGGTGATCCTGGTCGGAGGGCAGACGCGCATGCCCAAGGTTCAGGCCAAGGTCGAGGAGTTCTTCGGCAAGACCCCGCGCCGCGATGTCAATCCGGACGAGGCGGTCGCCATCGGCGCCGCCATCCAGGGCGGCGTGCTCGGCGGCGAGGTCAAGGACGTGCTGCTGTTGGACGTGACGCCGCTGTCGCTGGGTATCGAGACCCTTGGCGGGATCATGACCAAGCTGATCGAGAAGAACACGACCATCCCGACCTCCGCCCAGCAGGTCTTTTCCACCGCGGACGACAATCAGACCGCGGTCACCGTGCATGTGCTGCAGGGCGAGCGCGAGCGGGCCGTCGACAACAAGTCGCTGGGCCGCTTCGACCTCAGCGACATCCCCCCGGCACCGCGCGGCGTGCCTCAGGTCGAGGTCAAGTTCGATATCGATGCCAACGGCATCCTGAACGTCTCGGCCAAGGACAAGGCGACGGGCAAGGAGCAGTCCATCATCATCAAGGCCTCCTCCGGGCTGTCGGAGGGTGAGATTGCCAAGATGGTGAAGGACGCCGAGACCCATGCCGAGGACGATCGTCGCTTCCACGCCCTAGTGTCCGCTCGTAACCACGCCGACAGCATGCTGCACGCGACGCGCAAGTCCATGGAGCAGCTCGGCGACAAGCTGGAGGCCGGAGAAAAGGAGTCCATCGAGAGCGCCATGCGCGATCTCGAGGAGGCGATGAAGGGCGAGGACAAGGATCGCATCGAATCGCTGACCAACGCCCTCGGCGAGGCATCCGGAAAGATGGCGGAGCGGCTCTACGCCCAAAGCAGCGGCGCGGACGCCGGGCATCAGCACGGCGGTACCGGCGAGTCCGCCGGCAAGGGGGGCTCCGGCGGCCAGGACGACGTGGTTGACGCGGAGTTCGAAGAGGTCAAGGACGACAAGAAGTAACGAGCCGCCAGCGATGGGAGGGGCAGCGGGGGGAGCGGACGGAGGTCCGCGTTCCCCTCGTTCGCTTTTGGCCATTCGCCGGCCGCTATGGCGGGTCTGATACAGCATGTCCAAGCGCGACTATTACGAAGTTCTGGGGGTTCCGCGGAACGCCAGTGAGGCCGACCTCAAGAAGGCCTTCCGGCGGCTCGCGATGAAGCACCACCCGGATCGCAACACCGGCGACACCGAATCCGAGGGCAAGTTCAAGGAGGCCAAGCTGGCCTACGACGTCCTCAGCGATCCTAAAAAGCGCTCCGCCTACGATCAGTTCGGACACGCCGGGGTCGACGCGGGCGCCGGCGGTTTCGGCGGCCCCGGCGATTTTGGCGGCGCGGGCTCCTTTTCCGATATCTTCGGGGACGTCTTCGGCGACATCTTCGGCGGTCGCGGCGGCGGTGGGCGGCGCAGCCACCGCGGCAACGATCTTCGCTACGATTTGAGTCTCACGCTGGAGGAGGCGGTCGCCGGCAAGGACGTCAAGATTCGCATCCCGACGCTGGTGGAGTGCCAGTTCTGCGGCGGCTCGGGGGCCAAGCCCGGAACCAAGCCCAAGACCTGTCCGACCTGCAACGGCAACGGACAGGTGCGCATGCAGCAGGGGTTCTTTTCGATCCAGCAGACCTGCCCCCAATGCCGCGGTGCGGGACGCGTCATCGAAGAGCCCTGCGGCCATTGCCGCGGCCGGGGTCGCATTCAGGAGGAAAAGACCCTTTCGGTCAAGGTGCCGGCGGGGGTTGATACGGGCGACCGCATCCGCCTCTCCGGCGAGGGCGAGCGCGGCGAGCAGGGCGGGCCCCCGGGGGATCTCTACGTCCAGGTCCAGGTCCAGCAGCACCCGATCTTCAGTCGCGAGGACAACAATCTGTTCTGCGAGATGCCGATCAGCTTCGTCAGTGCGGCGCTCGGCGGCGAGCTCGAGGTGCCGACGCTCGACGGCAAGGTGATGCTCAAGGTCCCCGCCGGGACCCAGACCGGCAAGATGTTTCGCGTTCGCGGCAAGGGTGTCAAACCGGTGCGTGGTGGTCCGGTCGGCGACCTGATGTGTCGGGTGGTGGTCGAGACTCCGGTGAATCTCACCGAGCGACAGGTCGACCTGCTGCACGAGTTCGGCGAAACCGTGCGCGCGGGCGGCGAGCGGCACAGTCCCCAGTCCTCTTCATGGGTCGACGGGGTCAAAAGCTTTTTCGAGAAAATGGGGTTCTGACGCTCGGCCGCGAAACCTCCATCCGTTCTCAACCCCATTGTGATCAAAGTCTGCCGGGAGCCAACCGATGAGTGAAATCCGCATCGCCGTCTCCGGTGCCGCGGGCCGCATGGGCCGCACGCTCGTACAGGCCGTCGGCGAGACCGACGGCCTCAGGCTCGGCGCAGCGTCCGAACGCGCGGAGGGCACCTTGATCGGCAGCGACGCCGGC
>JBGSTR010000008.1:0-1740 GCA_041736365.1 Chromatiaceae bacterium
GCATCGCCCAGATAGGCGCCGATCACGAACAGGCTCGCCAGCGCCAACCCCAGCAAACGCAGCTCCCGGCCGCGCCAGTGCGGCGGCAGCATGGCCCTTTCGGTGATTGGCGTGGCGAGGTTCATTGGCATCGGGCTCGGCGCGCGGTGTGCCTATTGCTGGCGGTCTGAGTCTTAAGCTGATGAGTTTAGTCGGTTTCGGCCCGCGCTCCCGCGGCGTTTGGATGACGTACGTGCCGCAGCCGCGTGTCCGCCCCGGTGAGACACCGGTTGCAGCGGATGCAGTCGACATCGAATTCGTCCTTTACGCCGAGGTCGCAGTGCTCGAAGCGCCGCTGCGGCGCCAGTCGCTGGAGCACGGCCAATTTGTTGGACAACGCAAAGAAGGCTCCGATCGGGCACAGGTAACGACACCAGAAGCGGACGTAGATCAGCGACCCGGCGAGCACCAGCACCGCGAGCACCAGCATCCAGCCATTGAGACGGCCGCCGAACAGGTGCTGCATGGGGTCGAACGACGCCCAACCCTCGTTGCCGGTGCTCAGCACCGCCAGCAGCATCGCCGCCAACAGGATGAATTTCAGCGAGCGCAGCAGGGCATCGACGCGCCGGTCCGGGTACTCGCGGAGCCCCAGCCGGCGCCCGAGCCGCGAGATCAGCTCCTGGAGCGCCCCGAACGGGCACAGATAGCCGCACCACACCTGACCGAACGCCAGCGCGGTGAGCGCGATGAAGCCGAGCAGCAGCCAACGTTGCGGGTTCTCGCCCGGGGTTCCGGCGTGTCCCTGAATCAGATTGACCAGGTCCACCTCGGTGATCGGGGTGTTCAGCCACAACCCGAGCACCGCGATCGCCGCGACCTGAAGTAGGAGCCGAGCCCGTTCGCTGCCGCCGAGAAATATGGGGAAGAAGGCCAGCAGCAGGGCGACGGTTACCCAAAACCGTAGATCCAACGCACGCGCCCCGCCTGCTTCGGGTAGTGCCGGTGTGGCGCGACCGAAGGCCTCCCGCGTGACCTCTGCCGCCGCGCGGTTGATGGTCTCCAGCGCCGCCCGGCTCGAGACGGTGGCGCCGCTCATCGCGTCCACGCGCGCCAGATCCAGCGGTTGTTGGGATAGATCGGTCCCGGCGAGCCCGGCGAGCCATTCATCGATCCCCGCGATATAGGACGGGGTCTCGTCGGAGGCGACATGCTGCGCGCCGCGCAGCCGGCCTTCACGGTCGATCCCGACCAGCAGGTTCAGCGGGCCAGCGAAGCCCCGCACCTGCGTCGCCGTGGCCATGCTGGCGACGGCCGCGGTCTCGGCCGGCTCACCCGCGTCGCTTTCCGGCGAGCTTGGCGGCCCGGCCTCGGGGGCCTCCGACTCGAACCCCAGATAATACGGAAACGGCGATTCTACGGGCACGAAGCGCGCGGACTGGGTGACGGCGGTCAGTCGTTCCGGCTCGAACTGGAGCTGGGGACCGGGCTCCGCGCCTTGCCGCAGCCAATGCCAGCCCAGCGACACCAGCACCAGGAACACCAGCGCCCAGCCCAGCCCGGTTGCGGGGAGTGACCGGACCCCGCGCTCGGCGAGCCCCGGGATCGACTCCGGCGCCCAACGGGCGAACACCAGCGGCGCGATTCCCAGCAAGGTGATTGCCGCCAGTACCTCGCAAGTCTTCTCTACGCCCAGCAGCGGCACCATCAGGGCGCCGGTGATCAGGCCGCCGAGTGCGCCGCCGAAGTTGTCCGCCGCCA
>JBGSTR010000661.1:0-3567 GCA_041736365.1 Chromatiaceae bacterium
GTCGGGGCTGTCGATTGCCGGGTGCGGACCGGCGAGGACCAAGCGCCCGGCGTCCTGCAGCGCCTGCAAGCGCTCCAAATGGGCCGGGCGGGCGCTTAGCCGGGCTGCGAGGCTGCCCGGCTTGTCAACCGCGAAGATGGCATACAGCACGTTAATCAGTCTCCGGTGTCTCGGGTTGTTCCTTGATGTGGCGAGCCAGGTAGAACGCCTGCCCGATCACGAACAGGATCGTCAGGCCCATCATACCGAACAGCTTGAAGTTCACCCATATGTCTTCTCGTGCCTGGGCGTCGTTGCAGAGCGCGAGCAGGTCGCCGGAGAACTGGGAGCTGCACGAGGACAGATCGACCTGCGTCTGACCGGCGGCGCCCATGAGCGCATGCTGGGCGTCGTAGAAACCGCTTGCGACGTAGACGACGTAAAGGTTGGCGAGCCCGGAGAGGACAAAAAACAGCACCCACGCGAGGTTGAGTCGGCGCCAAGTCTCGGCGGGCGCCGCGACGGCGTGCGACATCATGCGCTCCACCAGCGTTCGATCGCCCAAGTAATGGCTACCCAGAAACACGACCGCGAAAAGCCAGTTGACGATCGTCGGCTTCCACATCACGAAGATCGGGTCGTGCAGCGCAATCGTGAGGCCGCCGAGCACGCTCAACAGCCCTAGGGTCACGAGCGGCATGCGCTCGACTCGATGGTGGCGGAACCAGGACCAACCGACCTGGGCCGCCGAGGCGGCGATCGCCACGCCGGTCGCGACATAGATGCCGTACAGCTTGTAGGCGATAAAGAACAGGATGACCGGGAGAAAGTCGATCAGGAATTTCATAGGCGGCGCTCCGGCGCCGACGTGGGCTCGCCGCGCGCCGGGGGTTGGAGGTTGATCACAAGGGGATACAGCAGGCTACGGCAGGCTCGGTGTGCTCGATAGCGCCAGCGCTCGCGGTCGACAGCGTCCGTGGCGGAGGCGCGGCCGGGCGCCGCGGCTCGTCATCGATGTTTCTTGCCGACGTTCTCCAGATGGGAGATCCAGGCGCTGACCATTCCGGTGGACGAATGCTGGGTGCGACGACCGCGGAAGGTTCCGAAACAGCGCTCGCCGTCCTCTCCGAAACGCGCGGAGCCAATCGCCAGGAAGCCGAGAATCAACGCGACGTCCAATACCAGCACCGCAATCACGATGCTGGTGTTGACCGGAACATCCAATTCGATCCAGGCCCACACACGCTGATAATTCGCAACGATGGCCCAGATGGAGCCGAACAGCAGCCCCAGCGCCAGCAGTGAGAAAAAGTCGGCGATCCGCTCGTGGGTGCGGGAAAAGGTCTTGATCTCTCGGCAAACGGTCATTGATCGCAGCTCACGTCGGCGCACGCGGTGGGCCGCCCGGCCCCCGATCGGCAAAGCGCCAAGAATAAGGTGTTCCGCGGCACCGGGTAAAGTCGGGTTTTTCACGCGCCTACGGTCTGTCAAGCCACCTGGTTGACGGGTATAGTGGCGCGCCTGCGAAACTGAACAATTCAGAACAACCGGGGGATCGCGTTGGAAACGGTAATGAACCTGATCAATGGCCTGAACGGGATCGTCTGGGGCCCGGCCATGTTGGTGTTGATCCTGGGCACCGGCCTGTTCCTGATGCTCGGTCTTGGATTCATGCCCCTGCGCAAGCTGGGCTACGGATTCCGCATGCTGTGGGCCGGACGCAAGGTCCAAGGCGAGGGCGATATCACCCCGTTCAGCGCGCTCATGACCTCGCTTTCCGCGACCATCGGCACCGGGAACATTGCCGGCGTCGGCACCGCGATCGCCATCGGCGGCCCGGGTGCACTGTTCTGGATGTGGTGCACGGCGCTGGTCGGCATGGCCACGAAATACGCCGAGGGCCTGTTGGCGGTGAAGTACCGCGAGGTCGACGAGAAAGGCAACCACGTCGGCGGGCCGATGTATTACATCAAGAACGGCTTGGGCAAAAACTGGGTCTGGCTCGGCACCGCATTCGCCATTTTCGGATCGCTTGCGGGCTTCGGTATCGGCAACATGGTGCAGGCGAACTCCGTAGCCGATGCACTCAACACCAAGTTCGGCGTATCCACGGAGCTATCCGGTATCGCGATGGCCGTCCTGGTTGGGCTGGTCATTATCGGCGGCATCCGCTGGATCGCGCGCGTGGCCGACGTGATCGTCCCCTTTATGGCGATTGCCTACGTCCTCGGCGGGCTGGTGGTGCTGATCGTGAATGTCGCGCACGTGCCCGAGGCCGTCATTCAGATCGTTCAGCATGCCTTCTCGCCGACGGCGGCAGCCGGCGGATTCGCCGGCGCGACCATGATGATGGGCATCCAGATGGGTGTGGCCCGCGGCATCTTCTCCAACGAGGCCGGTCTCGGCAGCGCGCCGATTGCGCACGCGGCGGCTCAGAGCAACAACCCGGTCCAGCAGGGCACGGTAGCGATGCTGGGCACCTTCATCGATACCTTGATCGTCTGCAGCATCACCGGTTTGGTCATCATGGTGACCGGGACCTGGACCAGCGGCGAGACCGGCGCCAGCCTGTCTACGGTTGCCTTCGCCACGGGCCTGCCGGGGTTCGGCGGTTACGTCGTCGCGCTGGGTCTGGCGTTGTTTGCCTTCACCACCATCCTCGGGTGGAGCGTCTACGGCGAGCGCTGTGTGGAATATCTATTCGGCGTGCGCGCGATCATTCCGTTCCGGCTGCTGTGGGTGGCCGCGGTCCCGGTCGGGGCGATGATCAAGCTGGACTTGGCTTGGCTGGTTGCCGATACGCTCAACGCACTGATGGCGATTCCCAATCTGATCGCGCTGCTGCTGCTGAGTCCGGTGGTGTTCCGCGTCTCGCGCGAGTACTTCGCGACCCAGCCCAAGTAGCCGAGTCGCGGGCGGCGAGCGGCTGTATCGCGCCGCCGCGGTCGAGCTAAACCGCCTTGGATCCGCCCTGGCAGGGGGGCGATTCGGGGGCGGTACCGCCTTTCTCGAACCATTGGTCCGGGGTCCAGGTGTGCAGCGCCAGCGCATGCATCCCGGCCCCGAATTCGCCGGTCAGGATCTGATTCACGACCCGATGGCGCGCGACGAGCGACTGTCCGTCGAATGATTCCGCGACCACCAGCAATTTAAAGTGCGATTCGGCACCCTCGGGTACCGCGTGCATGTGGCTCTCGTCCACCACCTCCAGATGAATCGGGGACAGCGCGTCCGCGATGGCTTTCTCGATGCGTGCCTTTCTGCTCACTGTCTTTCCCTGCCCGCGGGGCGGCGCGATGTGCGCCGGGTAGCGGAGAGTTATGGGCGAGGCGGCGTTTCGGCAACCGCTTCGCTTATTCGCCGCGCAGCTCGATGTGCTCCGCAACCAATAGGGCGTGCGCCGCGTCGAGTGTCGCCGCCAGCCGATCGGAGAGCGCCGCATCGGTGAGCGCGCCGCGCTCGATGCCCTCCGCACGCCCGTACAGGCAGAGCCGCAGGTGCTCGATGGTACGAACATGCAGCTGGAGGTCGCGCAATATGTGCTCGAGCTCGCTTCGCGTCGGCGCGGTGCCCAGGGCTCGGAACAGG
>JBGSTR010000708.1:0-3284 GCA_041736365.1 Chromatiaceae bacterium
GATGGCCCGGGTGCCCGCCGCATGACGCCCCGCCTTGACCACCACCACCGGCTTGAGGCGCGCGGCGGCGCGCAGGCCGCTCATGAAATGGCGCGCGGTCCGAATGCCCTCGACATAGAGCAGGATGCACTGCGTTTGGGCATCGAGTGCCAGATAGTCGAGAATGTCGCCGAAATCGACGTCCGCGGCGGCGCCTAAGGAAACCAGCGCAGAGAACCCGAGATGACGCGGTCCGGACCAGTCGACCATCGCGGTGCAAATTGCGCCGGACTGCGACACCAGGGCCACGTTTCCCCGCGGCGGCATGTCCTGGCCGACGCTGGCGTTGAGTCCCTGCTGGGGCCGCATGACCCCGATCGAGTTCGGTCCGAGCAAACGAATCCGATTGCGCCTGGCCGCATCCACAAGCTTCTCTTGCAGCGCTCGGCCGCGCTCGCCGCGCTCCCCGTATCCGGCGGAATAGACCACGGCGGTCCGGGCACCGTAGGCGCCGCAGTCGTCCAACACCGCGGGGACTTGGTCCGGCGGAACCGCGATCAACGCCAGATCGATACGCCGATCGAGCTCCCGCAGGCTCTTGTAGCAGGGCTCGCCGGCGACCTGTTCGTGCTTCGGGTTCACCGCGTAGCACTGACCCTTGTAACCGCCGCTCGTCACGTTGCGGAACACCGCGCCGCCGATGGACTTGGGGTCATCGCTGGCGCCGAACACGGCCACTGATTCAGGCGTGAAGAGATGGTCGACGTCGGAGAATCGCATCGGGGCTGCCCTCCCGGGCACGAATGGGTTTAAGCTTGAGCGCGGATCCGCATCGGGATCTAATTCGGCGCTGATGTGAGCAGTCGGGTCCGGCGCGGATCACCCCGCCTCGACCCTGCTTAAGCACGAAAACAATACACTGAGCTGCCGTGCCGCCTGTATCCGCGGCGCGACCTCCGTTGTCGAGGACGAACCATGAACCTGGCCTTCATCTCGCACCATGCCTGCAAGGACCACAAGATGGGTGCCCACCACCCGGAATGTCCCGAGCGGCTGAACGCCATCCAGGATCGGCTGATCGCATCCGGCATGGAAATGCTGGTGACCCACTACGACGCGCCCGAGGCCACCCGGGAGCAGCTGGCTCGAGTCCATGACGAGGACTACATCCAGACCATCTTCGATGCCGCGCCAAAGGCCGACGACGTGTTGGCCTGGGTGGACGGCGACACCGCCATGAACTGCCACACCCTGCCGGCGGCCCTGCACTCCGCGGGCGCGGCGATCCTGGGTGTCGACCTGGTCATGGGCGATAAACACCACGCCGCCTTCTGTTGCGTGCGCCCGCCGGGACATCATGCCGAGCGCCGCGCCGCAATGGGGTTCTGCTTCTTCAACAACGTCGCGGTCGGGGCCGCCCATGCGCTTGAGCACCACGGACTCGAGCGGGTCGCGATCATCGATTTCGACGTACATCACGGCAACGGCACGGAGAACATCTTCAGCGGCGACGAGCGGGTCCTGTTCTGCTCCAGCTTCCAGCACCCCTTCTATCCCGGCAGCGGCGCCGATACGAATGTGCCGAACATCATCAACCTGCCGCTTCCGAGGTCGACCGGCGGGGCGGAATACCGGGCCGCGGTCGAGCGGGCCTGGCTGCCCCAGATCGATGCATTCGCACCGCAGATGATCCTGATTTCGGCGGGCTTCGACGGCCACGCCGAGGACGACATGGCCCAGTTCAACCTGCGCGAGCCGGACTATGCCTGGATCACGAGGGAGCTGCACAACCTCGCGGTGAAACATGCCGCCGAGCGGGTCGTATCGTGCCTGGAAGGAGGCTACACCCTTTCGGCGCTGGGACGTTGTGTGAGCACCCACGTCGACGAGCTGATCGGCCACATGTGAGCTGCGATGAGCAGGGCGCGCCCCGAAACGACGGACGATGCAATCCGGGCCGGTTACGGTCGGGGGGAAAGCGTTAGGACCTGTTGAAGACCCCTTACCAAGCTCCAACTCCGCGCTCCTAAAGCAAGGCGTGGAAACTGCTCTTTCGGCGCTCGCCGGGATTATACCCCCTCGCGGCAGTCGCATGCCGCGAAGGATAGGGTGCATGCTCGGCGAGGATCGCAACGGCGGTTTTTTCGCCGCATCGACCGCGCCATCGCGCTGCGGCGGTTGGGTTCGCCGGCATCGACACCCATTCACCGAGGAAACCGGCGCGCGGCACCCCAGATCCGGCTCGACCTACCAAAATTCGCACCGAAAACCATCCACAAAGGAGAAAGAGATCATGAACCGAACCGCAGCCTATGCCCTTGCAATCGCGCTCGCCGCCCCTGTCGCGGCCACCGCGGCGGTGAAGACGGATCGAGTCGAATACCGGGATGGCGACACCGCCTTGACCGGCTACCTGAGCTATGACGACAGCATTGCGGAGCCGCGGCCCGGGGTGTTGGTCATCCACGAGTGGTGGGGATTGAACGACTACGCCAAGAAGCGCGCCGAGATGCTCGCCGAGCTTGGCTACGTCGCCTTCGCCGCCGACATGTACGGCGACAACAAGGTTACCGCGCACGCCGAGGACGCCAAGGGTTGGATGATGCAGATCACCGAGAACGTCGATGCCTGGCAACGCCGGGCCATTGCGGGACTCGACGTGTTGAAGTCCAGCCCCAAGGTAAATCCGGAGCACATCGCCGCGATCGGTTACTGCTTCGGCGGGGCGACCGTGATGCAGTTGGCCTATGCCGGTGCCGACCTGGACGGGGTCGTGAGCTTTCACGGAAGCCTGCCGCCGGCCACCCCGGAGCAGCAGAAGAACATTCATATACCGATCCTGGTCGCCCACGGCGCGCAGGACGGCTTCGTTCCGCCCGAGCGGATCACGGCCTTCCAGAACGCGCTCGAGGAGGCCGGCGCCGACTGGCAAATGATGATCTATTCGGGGGCGCGTCACGGGTTTACCAACCCCGGTGCGGCGGCCTACGGCATCGACGGCATCCAGTACGACGCCAAGGCCGATGCGCGCTCCTGGGCCCTGATGCAGTCGTTCTTCAATGAAATATTCACCGACTAGCGAAACGATGACTTCCTGCGTTTCCCGTTCGGACCAAGGATGGCCCGGCATGATCGAAAAGCGGGCAGGTAAACATTCGGCGGCTCACTAGTGGCGGACGCGGCGCGACGTCCCGTCGGCTCAACGGCACTGGTCTGGCTCAGGCGCGACCTGCGCCTGGACGACAATCCGGCCTTGGACGAAGCGCTGCGCTGCTGCGAGCGCGTGGTGCCCGTGTTCATCCACG
>JBGSTR010000772.1:0-6685 GCA_041736365.1 Chromatiaceae bacterium
GCAGCTCCGCGTCGAGCGCGGCAAAGCCCGTGGGCAGCCCAGCCGGGAGCCGCTCGGATACCGCCCTTCCCCGCCACAGGTCGGGTCGCTGATCAAGGATTCGTTGCAGGCTCATGGGCGGCAGATGGCAGGCAGTCGAGACGCGTCGTTGGGCCGGGGAAGCTCGGAATTGCCGGACTAGAGACGCAGCGGCCCGGCCAAGCCCAGGCGCAGCACCCCCACGGCCACTCCCTCGATCACCAGATCCTGCTCGCGCAGATCGAGCTGAATCGGCGCGAAATCCCGGTTCTCCGCGATCAACTGCACCCGATGGGTCCAGCGGGCATGGCGCCGAAAGCGTTTGACGGTGACCTCCTCGCCCAGCCTTGCAACCACGATCTGACCGTCGACCGCCTCGTGACTGGCATGCACGGCCAGCAGATCGCCGTCGAGGATACCCGCCTCGCGCATGCTGGCACCCCGCACCCGCAGCAGATAGTCGGCCCGGGGATAGAACAGATCGGGATCGAGCCGATGGCGCTCTTCCACGTGCTCGGCCGCGAGGATGGGATTGCCCGCGGCGACTCGGCCGATCACCGGCAATCCGGCGTCGTCCGATCCGGGACCCGCGGTCAACCGGATACCGCGGGAGCGGCCACGGGTCAGCTCGATCGCGCCGCGCCTAGCCAGGGCCCGCAGATGCTCTTCTGCGGCGTTGGCCGAGCGAAAACCGAGTGCACAGGCGATCTCGGCGCGGGTCGGCGGGACACCGGTCTCCTGTATATAGCGCTGGATCAGATCCAGGATCTCGCGTTGACGGGGCGTGAGGTTATCGGTCATCGCGGCGTGGCGGTAGAGGCAACATAGGTGAATATTTATACAGTATTTCGATTTTTTCAACCTCGCCGAGCAGAGAGCCTTGGCGCGCCGGGTGCGGCCGCCTATCCTTGCCCGCCCATGAACGACGATAAACGCCGCCGGATCTTCGAGCGCCTGCGCGCCGCCAATCCCACACCGACCACCGAGCTCCACTACCGGACCCCGTTTCAACTGCTGGTGGCGGTGATATTGTCCGCCCAGGCGACGGACAAGGGCGTCAACAAGGCGACCGCCGAGCTGTTCCCGGTCGCCGGCACGCCGGAGGCAATCCTGGCCCTCGGAGAGGATGGGTTGCGGCGCTACATCCGCACCATCGGGCTGTTCAACAGCAAGGCGAAAAACATCATCAAGACCTGCGAAATCCTGATCGCAGAGCATGGCGGACAGGTTCCGCACGACCGAGATTCCCTTCAGGCACTGCCCGGGGTCGGGCGCAAGACCGCCAACGTGGTCCTGAACACCGCCTTCGGCGAGCCGACGATGGCGGTGGATACCCACATCTTCCGCGTCGCCAACCGCACCCGCATCGCCACCGGCAAGACGCCGCTGGCGGTCGAGCAGCAGCTCCTGCGACGCGTGCCCAAGGCGTTCCTCATGGATGCCCATCACTGGCTGATCCTGCATGGTCGCTACGTCTGCATCGCCCGCCGGCCGCGCTGCCCGGAGTGTCCGATCGCCGACCTCTGCGAATACCCGCAGAAGACTCCCGCGGGCTAGCGCCCCGGGTCGGCGCCGGCTCCCGGCAACCTCGAGCACGACATTCGGAAACCGGACCCCCGCACCGGCCGATTCCCGAATGCGGTGAAAGAACCTCGCCGCAAACCCGGTCACAAGAGCGATGCCGGGCGACGGGCCACGAAAAATCCACGATTTGCCGTTCCCAATCCGCCTGTGCTATCAATGGCATTGCCAAGCGCCATGCTCGGACATATATCCGCAGGGCACGAAATCGACGTATTTGGCCCATCCACAGCAACTCACCCGAAAGGACCAACGATCATGCCTCAGAAGACCATCAAGACTACGGCTATCCTCGGCGCCGCATTCGTCGGCAGCCTGGCGACGTTCAGCATCGCCAACGCCAACGACAACCCGTTCTCCGCCACTCAGCTCGACGCCGGATACATGCAGCTTGCCGAGGCCGAGGGCAGCGGCGACAAGGGAATGGAAGGCAAGTGCGGCGGCGATAAGGAGAAGGAAGGCAAGTGCGGCGGCGAAAAAGGGAAGGAAAAGGGAATGGAAGGCAAGTGCGGCGAGGGCAAGTGCGGGGGCAAGACCTAACCGCATGGTATCCGGTACCCTGAACCCGGTCCGATGGCCCGTTCATGGTGCCGGCCTCGGACTACGGCGCGCGTTCCTGAGCGCCGTGGCCGAGAAGCCGCCCGCCGACGTGGATTTCTACGAAATCGCACCCGAGAACTGGATCGGCATGGGCGGGGCCAACGCAAGGCGTCTGCGCGCGATGACGGAGCGGCATCCATTCGTTTGTCATGGACTCTCCCTATCGATCGGCTCGCCCTCCCCTCTCGACCTTGGTTTTCTCCAGCAGATTAAGCAGTTTCTCGACGCCCACGGCATCCGCGCCTACACCGAGCACCTGAGCTACTGCTCCGACGACGGTCACCTCTACGACCTGTTGCCGATTCCCTTCACCGAGGAAGCGGTGCGTTACGTAAGCGGACGTGTCCGCCGGGTTCAGGATGTGCTGGAGCGGCGCATCGCCCTGGAAAACGTCTCCTACTATGCGGCACCCGGGCAGGAGATGGCGGAGCTCGACTTTATCAACGCGGTGATCACGGAAGCCGACTGCGACCTGTTGCTCGACGTCAACAACATCTACGTCAACGGCATCAACCACGGCTATGACCCTTACGAATTCCTCGCGCGCCTACCCGGCGATCGCGTCGTATACGCCCATGTCGCCGGACATTACGAAGAGGCGCCGGATCTGCGAGTCGACACCCATGGTGCGGACGTGATCGACCCGGTCTGGAATCTGCTGGCCGCGGCCTACAGGCAATTCGGCTCGTTTCCTACCCTTCTGGAGCGCGACTTCAATATCCCGCCGCTCGATGGGCTGCTGACCGAGGTGGCTCGAATCCACTCGCTCCAGGCGGCGCACGCGCGGCAATTCGGTGGACAGCTCGTCCATGGGTGATGCGGGCGAGCTAAGGGCACGACAGTTGGCCTTCGCGGCCCATCTGCGGGACCCGCAACAGTTCCCGGCCCCCGGCGACGTCGAGGATCGCCGCATGGCGATCTACCGCGCGCTGATCTTCAACAACGTCTCCTCGCTCCTCGGCGGCAGCTTTCCGGTGTTGCATCGACTGCTCGAGGGCGCCCCGTGGGACGCGCTGATACGCGACTTTTTCGTTCGGCACCGCTGCCGAACACCGCTGTTCATGGAGCTGCCCGAGGAGTTTCTCGGCTATCTGGAGGACGAGCGCGCCGAGTCGCCCGACGACCCCCCGTTCCTGCTCGAGCTGGCGCACTACGAGTGGATCGAGCTGGCGCTGCAGGTCAGCGACCGGGCCGCCGATCTGGCCAACATCGACCCGAACGGTGACCTCATGGCGGGTGTCCCCGTAATCTCACCGCTGGCGCGCAATCTCAGCTACCGCTTCCCGGTGCACCGAATCGGCCCGGACTTTCGCCCCGGCGAGCCCCCGGACGCCGCCACCCACTTGGCGGTCTACCGTACCCGCGCCGACGATATCGAATTCCTCGAGATCAATGCGCCCACACAACGGCTGCTGCAATTGCTGCAGGCGAGCCCGACGACGACCGGTCTCGCCGCCCTGCGGCAAATCGCTACCGAGCTCAACCACCCGCAGCCGGAGCAGGTCGTAGCGTTCGGCGCGCAGCAGCTCGATCAGCTCCACGCACGTGGAGTCATCCTCGGCACCCGGCTCCCCGCGGTCCTAAAGGATCAGCTCGCAGTCTGAGAGGCGCGAATGCCCGATTCGGGGTTTGACGTGGCGTTCACCCGATTTCCAGCCTGTTACACTGCTCATGGCGGAAGCTTCGTGACCGCCGACTACAGGGAGATAGACCTTATGCCCACCTGGATCCTGGTTGCCGACAACTGCCGTGCGCGCATCTTTGCCTGCCCAAAAGCCGCCGGCCCCATCAGCGAGATTCGCACCCTCGCGTCTCCGGAGGGCAGGCTTCACGAGGGGGATCTGGTCACCGACAAGGGCGGGCGCGACCGCAACCCGGGCGCCGGTGCCCACGGCTTGAGCGGCGGGGCCGATCACAAACAAGACAACGCGGAACGCTTCGCCGCACAGGTGTGCGAGGAGCTCGAAACCGCCCGCAACAGCGGCTCGTTCAAGAAGCTTTATGTCGTGGCGGCGCCGACCTTCCTGGGACTGTTGCGCAAGCACCGCTCAAGCGCCATGCGGCAGCTCGTGGCCGGCGAGATCGATAAGAATCTGGCAACCCAGGATCCGGAGACGATTCGCGCAAGCCTGCCGGATTATCTCTGACCTAGACCGATATTGGTCGGATTAAGCTCGCCCCGGGCGGAGAATTGCGCTGCCGCGCGCCAGCGTGTCCGTCTTGGAATCCATAGTCGTGTAAAGCAGCAACCAAGGGCACTCGATGACCAGTAGGACGTTCGACAGCATCGTGATCGGTACCGGACCCGCCGGTGAAGGCGCCGCGATGCGGCTGGCGAAGGCCGGACAGCGCATTGCCGTGATCGAGGGCTACGCGGCGGTGGGCGGCGGATGTACGCATTGGGGCACCATCCCGAGCAAGGCGTTGCGGCATTCCATCCAGATGCTCGCCGACTACCGACACAACCCGCTGTTTCAGCACACCCGAGACCAGGTCGAGGTGGAGTTTCCGGACTTGCTCCGCGCCGCCGACCATGTGATCAGCGAGCAGGTCGAAACGCGCTATCGCTACTATCGCCGCAATCGCGTCGAGATCGTCTTCGGTCGCGCCCGCTTCGCGGCACCGGACCGGATCGAGGTCAAGCGCCCCGACGGCAGGACCGAAGAGTTGCTCGCCAAGCACGTGGTGATCGCAACCGGCTCGCGCCCCTACCACCCACCGGATGTCGATTTCTCCCACCCGCGCGTTCACGACAGCGACTCTTTGCTCGGACTCCAGCACACGCCCCGGTCGATGGCGATCTACGGCGCCGGGGTCATCGGCTGCGAATACGCGTCGATCATGAGCAACTTGGACGTCAAGGTGAACCTGGTCAACACCCGTGACCGATTGCTCTCGTTCCTCGACGACGAGATCACGGACGCCCTCAGCTATCACATGCGGCAGCGCGGTGTGGTGATTCGCAACAACGAGACCTACGAGCGAGTGGAGGCAAACGACGACGGCGTGGTGCTGCATTGCCGCTCCGGGAAGAAGTTCAAGACCGATCTCCTGCTGTGGGCGAACGGGCGCACCGGAAATACCGGCGATATGGGTCTGGAAGACATTGGCTTGGTGCCCGACAAGCGCGGGCAGATCGAGGTCAACAAGAGCTATCAGACCGCCCTTCCCCACATCTATGCGGTCGGCGACGTCGCCGGAGCGCCGGCGCTCGCCAGCGCCGGCTATGATCAGGGACGCTTCGTCGGCGCCCACATTGCCGAAGGCGAGTGCGACTGGTCGCTCATCGAGGAGTTCCCGACCGGCATCTATACCGTCCCGGAGATCAGCTCGGTGGGCCGTACGGAGCGCGAGCTTACCGCCGCCAATGTTCCCTACGAGGTGGCTCAGGCCGACTTCAAGTCAATCGCCCGCGCTCAGATCACCGGGCATACCGTGGGCATGCTGAAGCTGCTGTTTCATCGCGAGACGCTCGAAATCCTCGGTATACACTGCTTCGGCGAGCAAGCCGCGGAGATCATCCATATCGGGCAGGCGATCATGTCGCAACGCGGCGAGGCCAACAGCCTGCGCTATTTCACCGAGACCACCTTCAATTACCCCACCATGGCCGAGGCGTATCGAGTCGCGGCGCTGAACGGTCTAAACCGTTTGTTCTAGGTTTCCCTCGACGTCAAACCGATTCGCGCGAACGTGGACCGCCGCCGGTTCTAACCGGGTGCTCGTCGCGCTCGCCGGCTCAAAACGGCTCCGGAATCAAGCCGTTCGGCAGATCGAGGTTACTTCGAGTCAGCGCGTACCCCGCGATCGCCCCGGAAAACAATTTGGGGTTGTATGTTTAGCATTTTCTTATATACTTATCGCCTTATTGGGATCGGTCGCTGGGTCCCGGTGGTTCCGGTGCCGACCATGAGGCAAAGATGTTACAGCCTACGACGGCCCTCGGCGTTTGCTTTCTGTGCGTGGCAGTGATGGCCGCGGAGACCTCGGGGATCGGGAAATCGGGCGAGGACTGGATCGAGGCGGTAGAACCTCACCAGCCCGCGTTTGCGGACGAAAGCCGTTGCTTTGCCCATGTCCTCGATAGCCACGCATCCTACGGTTGGCGGTATCCCTACGCCTACCCGAGTGGTGCGCCCCTGAGCACGACTGGCGGGTCTCTCGGACGCGCGGTCGCAGGAGAGCCCCGGCAACGATAAGGACAACAAGGGAGATCGAGAAGGCATGGATGCCGTAGCGTTTATTTATTTTTTAAACCAATTGGTGTGTGCAATGAACAAATTGATGCAAGCTGCCTCTGTCGTAGCCCTAACGGTCGCCGCCTCTTCGGCCAACGCCTGGAACGCGGTCCCCTACACCCCCACCTGCCTGACGCAGGAGCAAAAAGACCAGATTGCAGCGCAGCAGCAAGCCGACGCCGACCAGCGCGCGAAGGCGATCGCCGCGCAGCAGCAGGCATACGTTGAGCAGCAGCAGGCCTTCGCTG
>JBGSTR010000780.1:0-1509 GCA_041736365.1 Chromatiaceae bacterium
GGTCGATCTGCCCGGGGTGCGTACCGGCAGCGGCGTCACGCGTTGGGCGGGGCAGACCCTGCCGGACGAGCTCGCGCTGTGCGTGCGCATCTGGCCCCATCACAACGACACCGGTGGATTCTTCATGGCCGTGCTGGAGAAGGACCCGGGGCTCGCGGCGGAGCCGGAGGCGGAGCGCGCCGAGCTCGACAGCGCCGATACCGGGGACTGGCTGACCGGCCTCGCTACGAAATATGGCCTGCCGGAGGGCTACTGGGACGACTACCGCGCCCATCGCCAGACGCGCCGCGGACTGCATCTGATGGCCGCGGATCACGACCCGCCCCTGGTCCCGATCCGCTCGGGCAGCGGGCTCTTCTTTCATCGCACCAACATTCGTCCGCCCAAGCCGACCACCAGCGCGGCCATGCTGTTCGGTCGCGACGCCGGGCGCTCCCGGCTCGAGCTCGACGGGATTCAGCGCGACCGCTATCTAAGGCGCGAGACTTTCGCACCCACAGCGGAGCAGCTTGCCGCGAATCCCCCCGGCCAGGTGGTGGTGAGCTATCGGGGGCAGGTGCTCGGCGTTGCCGTGCTGCATCGCTCAGGTGTCGTCGAGAGTCTGTTTCCGAGCCGCTGGAGCGGCTGCACGGGGGGTTCGTGATGCGCGTCCCGGATGGCTCATACTGGCCGGTCTTACTCTGCGCCTTGGTTTCGCTGGTGTTCGGCGGGCCGAGGGCGAACGCGGCGCCGGACGCCGTTTGGGATTTTGGGCGAGCCCCGGGGCGAGACCAAGACTCGACCGATCCGGCGATCGATGCCGCCTTCGGCTTTCTCTATCGCCAGATGGACGCCATGCATCGCTCGCTGCCGGTGGCCGGGGAAGCGGGCATTGAGGACTACTACGCCTCGGGGATGATGGACCCGACCGGCAGCGGTGCCCTGGTCGTTGAGCCGGGGCGCTGCGAGCAGCCGCACTCCGGCCGCGATTGTGTCCATTTGCGTTTCTCGCCGCCCGCCGGCGCGACCGACACCTGGGCCGGGGTCTACTTCCAATATCCGGAGGGCAACTGGGGCACCTCGCCGGGCCGCGACCTCAGCGGCGCGACGCGGCTCACCCTGTGGGCTCGCTCGGAGCCGCCGATGGAGGTGGACCTCACCGCCGGCGGGATTAATACGACGCCGGGGTCGAACCTCTACTATCGCGATTCATTCGGGCCGATCCAACGGCCCGGCGAGCGGCTTGACGGTGAGTGGCGGCAGATCATCGTCCCGCTGGAGGGCGAGGATCTAAGCTCGGTAATCGGTCCGCTGGCGGTGACGGTCTCGATCGCGCGGGGCGGGCGCGCGGGGTCCATCTTTCTTGACGACATCGCGATCGACCAGCCGCGCCTCGACGAGCCGCGTCTATTGCAGAGCTATGTCCCCGGGAGCTGTCCCACCGGCGCGCCGGAGAACGTTGCCCATGTCTACGACCAATCCTTGGTCCTGCTCGCGCTGCTGGCGCGGGGCACGCCCGAGGACCTGCGA
>JBGSTR010000791.1:0-2795 GCA_041736365.1 Chromatiaceae bacterium
GCTCGAGCGCCTTGCGGTAGCCGGCGGCGGCCGCCGCGTAATGGCCGGCCTCGAAGTCCAGATTCGCCAGGAAGAAGAGCGCCCCCGGATTTCCGGGCTCCTGCTCCAGGGCGCGCTGGAAGAGCGCTCGAGCCTGCTCCAGATCGGCGCTTTGCTGTTTGAGCAACGCCATCAGAAACAATCCAAGCCCCCGCTGGGGCTCGGCCTGGAGCACCCGGTCGAGCTCGGTCTCGGCACGCTTTCGGTCGCCGGCTAGGTAGAGCGCGCGCGCATAGCTGACACGCGCCGCCGAGTTGTCCGGGACGACCTCGAGTCCCGCGGCGAATTCACGCACCGCCCCCGGGTAGTCGTGCTGTGAAACGGCGTAGACGGCGCGTTCGAAGGCCGGCACCGATTGGCGGACAACACTCTGCAACTGCTCCAGCAATGGGTCCTTCAACGCCGGACTGCGCGGCTCCACCTGCTGCATGTGCTCGCGTGCCAGGTCGTCCCGTCCGAGCGCCCGGTAGGCCTGCGCCAAGGGCCAATGGGCCTCGGTGGCTTTCGGGTCGGCCTCCAGGGTGGCGTTCAGGTGCCTCACCGCGTCGGCGTAGCGGCGCTCCAAGTTGGCGATCTGGCCCAGATAGAAGTTGGCTGCGGCGGCGAGGCCGGGCTCCCCGGCGACGCGTTCTAGGTCGGCGCGGGCCGCGGACAGCTCGTTGCGCTCCAGATGGAGTTTCCCCAGCCGCACGTAAAGCGGCGCGTACTCCGGATTCAGCCCGCGAGCGACCTCGAAGTAGCGCAAGGCCTGCTCGCTATTGCCGGCGGTGCTTGCGAGATAACCGGCGTAATAGGCCCAGCGGAATTCATGCGGCTGCAGGGTTTGGGCGTTGCGGAACGCGGCGTCGGCCGGCGCCTCCACCTCGCGCAGCACCAGCAGGGCGCCGAGCCGGCCGTAGGCCTGCGCAAGCTTCTGTGGTTCTGTATCGGGCGTACCGAGTAGACGCGAGACCTCTTCGCGCGCCCCGGCGATCGCGCTTTGCATCAGCGGCTCGGCGCCGGAGACGTCCACCTCCGGGACCGGAACGAGTGGTTGGTCCCGGGGGGCCGGTGGAGTTGCCACCGGGTCGGCGATGGTGGCCGCGGCGCCGAGAACCAACGCTGCGCATAGGGACAGGTTCGCGAGCGGCAAATGGCTCATCGCGGTGACTCCGTTGTCTGCTCGACGACCAGCGTGCGGTCCACACGGGGAATGGTCAACGATTGTTCGCTGCCGTCCGGCCAGCGGATCGAGAGGCTGTCGATCCGCTCCGCGGCCCCCAGGCCGAAGGTCATCGGAAGCTCGATCGAGGACAGGTAGCCGCGTGCCGGGTAAAGCTCGCGAACTTGCGTGACGTCCGCGGTCTTGAGCTCGACCCGGGTGCCGATCGCCGAGGTATTGGGTGTCCGCCCGACCAGCTTCAGTCGCAGCCAGTGATTGCCCGTGACCTGGTCGTTCCTGAGCAGGGCCGGCCGCCGGCCGTTCTGGGTAATCAGCACGTCAAGATCGCCGTCGGCGTCGATGTCCGCGGTGGTGATCCCGCGGCCCACCAGCGGGTTATTTAGGTCGCCCGCATCGGCGACCGGGACATAACGCTCCTTGCAGTCCGGGCCGCAGTTCCAGAAGAGCTGCGGCGCCTGGGGGTACGTCTGGCTCTGCTGGACCTTGTGGATCTCGTGCTCCAGGTGGCCGTTGGCGAGCAGCAGGTCTTGGCGGCCGTCGAGGTCGTAGTCGAGAAACAGCACGCCGAAGGTCAGCGGGATGCGCGAGGCGGGGCCAAGCCCCTCGATCACCGCATCGTCGATGAACGGCGGGCTCCCGTCGGCGGTGACGAACAGGGAGGACATCTCGTTGGCGAAGTTGCCGATGGCGATGCCGAGCTCCGGGTCGTTTCGATAGTAGGCCGCGTCTACGCCCATTGCGCTCGTGGCCTTCCCGTTGCGGTCGTAGGCGATGCCTTCGAAGATGCCGACCTCCTCGAAGCGCCCGTTCCCGAGATTGTGGTAGAGGAAATTGCGCACCGTGTCGTTGACCAGCATCAGGTCGGTCCAGCCGTCTCGGTCGTAGTCCAAGGGCACCACGCCGAGACCCTTGCCGACCGGGCGTCCCGAGACCGCATCGGTCACCTCGATCCCGGCCGCCGCGGAGACGTCGGTGAAGCGGCCGTCCCCGTCGTTGCGATAGAGCCGGTTCTGGGTGCCGGGGAAGTTGAGCGGCGCCCCGTAGGCGCGCCCCAGCCCGGTGAGGCGGAAATCGATCTCGCGGTCGATGTTCGGTGACCAGAGCACGTAGTCGACCACGAACAGGTCCAGATCGCCGTCGCGGTCGTAGTCGAGGAAGGCCGCGCTCGAGCTCCAGGCGTCGTCCGCGCCGGCCACGCCCGCCCGCGCGGTGACATCCTCGAAGCGTCCGCCGGTGTTGCGCAGCAATCGGTTGGCATTGAGGCTGGTGAGATAGAGGTCGTCCCAGCCGTCGCCGTCGTAGTCGCCGACCGCGACACCCATGCCGTAGAAGCTCAAGTCGAGCCCGGTCTCGGCGGTGACGTCGGTGAAGTGGCCGTGGCCATCGTTTCGATACAGTGCCTGGGTGGGCGCCGAACCTTCGCCGGGATGGTCGTCCCAGTTGCGCGAGTTGATCAGCAGCAGGTCCGGGTCGCCGTCGCGATCGAAGTCGATGAAGGCGGCCCCGCTGCCGATGGTCTCGGGCATCAGTCGGTCGCCGTAGGCGCCGCTGACGTGCACGAAGCCGATGCCGGCCGACTCGGTGACGTCGGTGA
>JBGSTR010000812.1:0-6594 GCA_041736365.1 Chromatiaceae bacterium
GCGGGCGCTGCTGCGCGACGTATCCAGGAGGTCCTCGAGCGGCGAGGCATAGACCCCCAACACCGAGTCGATGCGCCGCAGCGGCCCGCCCGGCGGCGGAGGCGGCTCGCGGGTCATGATGTGCTCGTGCATGAAGACCGAGCCGCCCTGCACGATCGGCGGCGAAAAATGGGTCCTCGATTCAACGCCCGCCGGCAGCGAGGGAAAGCGGATGTTGCCGCCGACGAAGTCGATCGTCTGCCGGTCGCGGTAGTGCCTCGCCTTGACGATGCGCCCAGTGACGGGATTCTTCGCCTCCTCCCACACTGCGTGCGTCGTTCCAGTCTTTCGTCATGCTCGTATCTCTCCTGCGAAACGCGATGGCGGCAGCCGAACGCCGTCTTCGATCTGCCCTGCATGTGGTGTGAACATTGCCGAAGATGACGTGATCGCCATTGTCGTCGACGGCCACTCGCGTCGCCAGATGCGGGTCGGCGTGGCTGTCTTTGAGGACACGATCAGAAGCGGAAGCTCGTGCGAATTCCAAGCGTTCTCGGGGTGGGCAGAAACGCCAGGATGTTGGGCTGGAAAGTCGCGGTCTGATAGTCGAACCAGTTCAGTGCGCTCGTCGGGGTACGATCGTCGAAGAGGTTTTCGGCGTACGCCAGCACCTCGAATCGATCCGCGTGAACTCCGGCCCGCAAATCGGCGCGCCAGTATGCCGACATGCTGGCGTTGTTCGGCACATCGACGTAGCGCTTGCCAACGTATCGGGCGTTGGCCTCGACGAGGTAATTGAGGGAATCGGTCAGTGGGGCATCCCAGGTCGCACTCAGACTCAGCTGATGCTCCGGCTGAAGTCCGGGGCTGTTCCCTGTGTACACCAGCAGGCAGTTTGGCGCGAGCCCTGCGCCGCTTTCGACCACCCGCGAGCAGCCAATCTCCGCAATGCGTCCGGCATCGTTACTCAACACCTCGTACTGGTCGAAGCTGGCGTTCACGTATGCATAGGACCCGGCGAGGGACAAGCGGGACCCGAGCTGCCAGCTTGCGTCGATGTCGACGCCCCAACGGGTGGAGTCCGCGGCGTTACGCGTGAACTCGCTGGGTACGCCGACGGCGTCGACCGCGCGGAACGCCACTTGCTGCTTCGTGTAATCCTGCAGATAGGCTGCGGCATTCAACTGCAAGCCGTTCTCCGGCCATTGCTGCTTCACGCCGATCTCGTAGGACCACAGCACCTCCTCGCCAAAGCGCTCGCGCTCCGTGAACACGGCGACATTCCGCGTGGAGTACCCGGCGGGCTTCACTCCCTTGGCCGCGCTGGCATAGAAAGTGGTGTTCTCGGTCGGGCGATACCGGACCGAAAGTCGCGGGGTCGTGAACGAGTCCGTGATCGAGACCGGCGGCTGGGAGGGTGGCGTCGGACGGATGTTGGTCACGATGGGGTTCTGGGTGGTCCCCGTGACGTTCAAGAAGACAACGTTGCCGAACGTCGTGTAATCGAGCTTGTCGCGACTGTATCGGGCTTCGACGCTCGTGGACCAGCGATCGTTGAAGCTGTACTCGGTCCAGCCGAAAAGGGACCAGTGGTCGGTATCGCGGCTGTACTGGCGACTGCGCGGCGACCGATTGCTGCTGAGCAACTGCCGCACGAAGGACACAGCCAGGGGAACGCGGGGCACCACGGTCGTCTGGCTCTGGTCCTGATCGATGTTTTCGATCCAGTAGAGACCGCCCACCATCCATTGCAATCGGCTCTCCGACTGCGAGGAGATACGGAGCTCCTGGCTGAATATCTTCGTATCGGTGACCGCGTCCCACTCCTGTGTCGTGAAGTTCGCCGGCACTTGGCTGCCGCTGACGCTTGGCTGCAACCGGAAGTCGTTGTCCTGGTTGACGGACGCCTCCTGGTCGACCCAACCGCTGAGGCTCTTGATTCCGACCTCGCCGACCGAGCCCTCCAGCACCAGAGTCGAAACCAGCGTCTCGAGCGACACGCCCTTGAACTCGGCGTTGGTCACGCTGTCGGTGGCGAGTTGCACGTCTTCGGGAAGCTCGTCGATGTTGCCAGAGAACGTGGCGCCCGAGGCGCGTCCAGTGACGCGCTGTACGTCGGGCGTGAAGTTCACGGTAGTGTTCGCTGCCAGCATGACAGCCGGGCGCTGCGCGAGCTGCTCATCCGAGTACTCGACGCGACCGTACGCCGAGAACTGCGGCGATGGCTGGAACAGGAATGCACCGGCCACGCCCGTTCCTTCCTGCCCGCCGATCCGCTTGCCAGTGACGGAGTTGTTGTAGAACCCCTCCCCGTCCCACACCGCCGCATTCAACCCGATGGCCAGCCGATTTTCGGACAGCGGACCGGACAAGGACGCGCGACCTTCGTACTTCGCCTCGTTGGACGCCTCGATGTCCACCGAAGCGTCCCACGCCTCGAGGTTCGGGCGCCTCGAGATGTAGTTGACAGCCCCGCCAAAGGCTGCACGTCCATACAGCGCGGATTGTGGCCCCTTCACGACTTCGACCCGTTCCATGTCGAACAGGCGAAGGTTCATGAGGAAGCCGGTCCCCTTCGTGTACAAGGACTCCGTCGACACGTCGATGTCGTCCACGAGCATCGCGACAGCGCTTCGTCCGACGTCGGTCTGCAGCCCGCGCATGCTGATCCGACTGGCGTTCGGCCAGGAGCCATCCTCGACGGTGAGTCCAGGCGTCAGCTTGGCGACGTCCCGAAGATTGCGGATGCCCTGGCGGTTGAGCTCCTCTCGTGTAATGGCCGAGATCGTCATCGGCACGTCCTGAAGGCTCTCCGCGCGCTTGCGGGCGGTCACCATGATCTCCTGGAGAGCCCCAGAGTCCCCGGGCGCGTCCTGCGCCATTGCAGCAGGCATTGCCAGACTGGTTAGCAGCGCGAGCAGCGCGCCATGTGACATCCGAGAGGTGAAAGACACTGCAAGACCACGTGACATGGCTCTCTCCCCGGTTGCGTTGCTGCGAATGCGACCGAGAGTAAGCGCCACTTGCGATCCGGGCGTATCTGAACCTCTATGCGTTGATAACCTCTTTGAATGCGGTGGACCGCCCTGCTGCGACCGCGCGACGCCCAGCCATTCAGGGTATTGATGTAGTGATAATGGAAATCACCGTTCCGGCTGCCAGTCCCGGCCGATACTGAAAGCATGCGTCAGCTTGAAACCCGTACGGAGCGGGCGCCCCCGAACACCGCCATCGCCTGGCGATACGGCGTTGGGCAACTGCCCATCTCGGTCTACTTCGCAGTGAGTTCGCTGCTGCTGATGCCCTTCATGACCACGGTGCTCGGAGTACCGGCGGCCATTGCGGGCCTTGCGGTGATGCTGCCGAAGTTCGCGGCGATCGCCATGGACCCGATGGTGGGACTCTGGGCGGAACGGTTGCCCGCCGAGTGGCGTCGCCAGCGGCGGCTCCTGCTCGCCAGCGGTCTCCTGGCGTCTGCCGCGGTGGTTGTCCTCTTCCGGCCGGCCGTCCTGCCCGATCCGAACCTCACGGGGTTGTGGATGGCGTGTGCGTTCGCGGCCGCGAACCTCGCGTTGGCGGGCCTGTCGGTCTCGTACCTGTCCGCCGCGCTGGATGTGGCGCCCTCCCCGGATCAGCGCACGGTGCTGATGTCCTGGAAGGTCGGCTTCCACATGTCTGGCGTGTTGCTCGGGGGGCTGGCGCCCTTGCTCGTCGCCTTCTTTGGGGGCGGACGACCGGGATACGCCGGCATGGGCGTTGTGATCGGGCTGCTCTCCGCGCTGGCCGTGCTGGTCAGCTACTGGGGTATCCGCCACGTCCCCTCGAGCGCGGCCCCAGCCCAGGTCGCCGGGATCGGCACGCTGTGGCGCGCCGTATCCGCGCCGACGTTCTTCCGGGAACTGGCATTGCTCTACGCAGTGAAGTACTTCGCAAACGGCGTTCAGTATGCCGCGAAGGCGTACTTCGTCCTGTTCATCATCGACGTGGGCCTGCCATTCCTTTCGTTGATGGTCGTGTCGCTCACGCTCACAGCGCTGGTCTGCCAGCCGGTGTGGGTCTCTCTCGCGGGCCGGATCGGCAAGCCGCGCACCCTGATGCTCTCGACGGCAGGCATGGGAACCGCGTTCGCCCTGTATGCCTTGCTCGGCGCAGGCGATCGCGTGCCCGCCGTAGCCTTGAGCGTCATGCAGGGCTTTTTCGCGGGGGGCGGCGCCCTGATGACCTCGGCGCTGTTTCTCGATTCGGTGAATCGGTACGCCGAGCAGACCGGCGAATCCCAGCCTTCACTCCTGTCGGGCGTGTGGTCGGCGATCGAGAAGGCGGCGTTCGCCGTGGGCGTCTTCGCGCTGGGGCTGATCCTGGACGTGTTGGGCTTTGTCCCGTCCACGGGGCTTCCAGCGGCGCAGTCGAGCGACGTCCTGATGGGAGTTCGGCTCGGGATGGCGCTGATTCCGGCCGCCGGGATGGTCGTGTCCATGATCCTCATTGCAAGGTGGGTGCCTGCCGCCAAGCCGGTCAGGTCTGGCTAGAAGATGCGCCCCTTCGTGGCCACGCCGCCCTGTTCGCGAGGTGAACAGCCGCGCATGGGCGAGTCGTCCGCGATCAACTAGGCTGCCTCGCGAGCCGATCCGGCGCCACCGAGACCGTCAGGAGACCACGAACATGGAACAGGCCACGATGTCCGTCCGCAGCTACTACGAGCAGCTCAAGGCGAATCCCGGCCGGAAGAAGTTCGGGTTCGGCAAGCGACCGGCCATCGTCAACGTCGACCTGCAGCGCGCGTACACGGCGGTAGGCGAGTATCCGTCCGCCTACGAGACGGACCCGCGGCAGCTCGAGTACGTCCGGGAGCTGTCGGATCTGGTGCGAGCCCAGGGCTCGCCGGTCATCTGGACCTATGTCGCGTATCACACCACGGGCGCAGACGCCGGCGTGTGGGGCACGCGCTCGAACACGCCGGACAGCCTGCAGAACATCAAGGAGAACACGCCGCGATCGCAGCTCGATCCGCGCCTGCAGGTCGATCGGGAACGCGATTTCATCTTCATCAAGCGCATGCCCTCGGTCTTCCACGAGACGCACCTGCAGTCGCTCCTGACCTGGCACCAGATCGACACGCTGATCGTCACGGGTGGCTCGACCTCGGGATGCGTGCGAGCGACCGTCGTCGACAGCCTCTCACGCGGCTATCGGACGATCGTCCCGGAGGAATGCGTCGCCGATCGTCACGAGATCCCGCACTTCGCCAATCTCTACGACATGCTGGCGAAGTATGCGGACGTCGAGTCCTTTGCGACCGTGCGGGACCACCTGCGCTCGCGCGCGGCCCAGTAGGCCTGCCCCGCGTCACTGCTGCGCGGCGCGCCAGTGCCGCATGATGTCGATGCCGGTCGCGGACCAGATCGCCCGTTCCTGTGCCAGGGCGGTCAAGGTTTCCTCGAGGGCGGCAATCCGGTGTGGCTGGCCGATCACCCACGGGTGCAGCGTCAGGGAGAGGATGCGCCCGCCCTGGGACTCGGTCTCGCGCTTCAGGAACCCATACTGGTCCAGCACCTGCAGCTTGAAGTCCTGTTCGGAATGACAGAACTCGACGATTGATTGTCGATCGTCGAGGTCCGCCGACAACGGCATGGCGACCAGCGGACCGGCCGACGTCCGGAAGCGGTACGGCATGTCGTCGTTGGCCCAGTCGCAGAAGTATTCCACGCCGGCCGCAGCGAGCAGGTCGGGCGTAGCGAGGGATTCGGAACGGCCCGGCGAGAGCCAGCCGCGGATCTCCGGGACTCCCGAGGCCCGCAATGTGGCCAGACTCGAAGCGATCAGGTCGCGCTCAATGTCCACTGGCAGTTCGCCGTGATGCGGATGATCCATGTCGAGGCCGTGGCCCAGTATCTCGTGGCCCTGGTCCTGGATGACCCGCACGAGGGTCGGATGCCGCTCGGCCACGCGCGCGTTGACGGCGAAGGACGCGCGAAGCCCCAGCGATTCGAGGGCGCGAAGCACCCGGAACACCCCCACACGATTCCCATAGTCCCGCAGCGTGAAATGGCGTAGGTCGGGATACGGCGTCTGCATTCCCCCGGGCAGGCGAACGGGCTTCGACTGCGGATTCAGCGGGAAGAACTCGAGGGCGACGGTAATCCACAACGCGATGGGGGCGTTGCCGGGCCACTGCACCGCCGAGCGGCGAGGCAGGATCGACCAGTCGTAGCGATCGTGGTCCATGCCGTAGCGGCGCAGCGGATACTGGAGGTACTTCGGGTCAAGGGTCATGCCACGTGCTCCTGCGCCTCGATCGCCGCGCAAGCGACGTCGTAGTGGTGGTGGCGCCAGTGCTCGGCGATTTCCCGCCCCGTCGTCACCCAGACCCCGTCGTGACCGGTCACGTATTCCAGGGCCTCGATGAAGGGATCGAGCCGGTATGGTTGTCCGATGAGGTACGCGTGCAGCGGAATGCACATCACGGTGCCGGATTCGGCGCCTTCGGCGTACAGGCGGTCGAAGCAGGCCTTGATCACCTCGACGTAGCGACGCGGTGTGACGTGCTGGACGTTGAAGGCGATGTGATCGTTCAGCTCGAGGCTGTACGGAATCGAGATCAGGCGGCCGGTCCGC
>JBGSTR010000820.1:0-25145 GCA_041736365.1 Chromatiaceae bacterium
CGGCATGACGAGGCCCTGGCCGGGATCTTCGCGCGCCAGGCCGCACCGGTCATCGCGCTCGAGATGGCCGAGCTCATCCTCTCCGACCTGCTGCGGGCGGCGGAGCATGCCCTCGCCCTGGAGCGTCGCGCTTACACCACCCGGGTCGTCAGCCAGATCCGGTCCGCCCGGGAGCAGGTGTACCGAGAATACGAGGTGCTCGCCACGCGCTACGGCAACGCCCAGACCCTGCTCGCCTACTACGAGGACCTCACGGATCAGGTAAAGGGCCGACCCGACGCCACCCGGGACCGGCGGTAGCACCCAACGCCAGCCCGTGTTCGAGATCTACTCCATCGGCGACGCAGCCTATCTGGCGGCGGTCCTCAACGCCGTCGCCATGCTCACGGGCACCGGCAACATGGCCCAGCTCGCGGGGGTTGGCTTCCTGATCGGTGTAATCCTGGTGACCTTCCAGGGCCTGATGCAGGCCAGGGCGCCCCAGTTCCAGCACATGCTTATTGCGCTTGTCGTCTACCTGGGCATGTTCGGCCCCACGGCCCGAGTGACGGTAGAGGACCTCTACTCGGGGGCCGTGCGCACCGTGGACAACGTGCCCCTGGGCGTGGCCGCGGTGGGATCGGCGATGTCCCAGGTGGGTTACGGGGTGACGCGCCTCTTCGAGCAGGCGTTCTCCACGCCCCATATGACGGACTACGGGTTCGCGGCGCCGCTGCAGGTACTGCAAGGCGTACGCAAGGGCACCCTCTCGAAGGCGGCGCTTGGGGCGGCCAACAGCCCGACGCCCGGGGCGGACGTGGAGCGCTCCTTCGTCAACTACATCGCCGAGTGCACCCTCTACGCGGTAGACATCGGCCAGCGCTCCGTCGAAAGCGTCCTGCGGGACCCGAGCTGGACGAGCGCCTTCGAGACCAGCCTCAAGATGCCGACCACCGAGCTGTGGCTGGGCGGCGATCCGGTAGTAAAGGAGTGCGACGCCGCCTGGACGGACCTCTCCGCCTATATGACGACGGAGTTTTCGCCGGCCCTGCGCCGGTCGCTTGCGGCAACACTGAACCTGAGCGAGGCAGAGGTCGACAACGCGGTTCAGTCTTCGCTGGATGCCATCGCCGGTGCTGGGGTGGACGCCCAGAACTACATGATCATGGCGGTGGCGGCCGGTTTCCTGCCAAAGGGTGAGGCCCAAGTCCAAAAGGAGATCGGGCACTGGGACGATGCGGCCATGATCACCCAGGCGGCCCAGCAGCGGAACACGCAATGGGCGGCCGAGGAGACCCTGTTCGCGCGCATCGTGCGTCCGATGATGACCTTCTTCGAGGCATTCCTGTTCGCCGTCTCGCCCCTAATGGTGTTCGCGGTCGGGCTCGGCACGATCGGCATCCGGATGATCGGGAAGTACCTGCTATTCGGTCTCTGGATCCAGCTCTGGCAGCCGATCTTGGCCGTCGTCAACCTCTATATCCTGATGACCGTCCAGGGGAAGCTGGACGTCCTGCGCAACGCGGGCCTGGGCAATCTGGAGCTTCCGTCCCTGTATGCCATGTGGAAGCTGGATTTTCTCCTTTCCGATTATCTCGGTGTGGGCGGGATGCTGGCGGCCAGTACCCCGGCGATCTCCCTCATGCTGATCTACGGGTCGGCGATCACCGCGACCCATCTCGCGGGGCGTCTCCAGGGCGGCGACCACATCAATGAGAAGGCCCTGAGCCCGGACGCCCTGACGCCCGCACCGGCCCTGGCGATGGGGCCCATCCGCACGCATGCGCCGCTGACGGGCACCACGGCGCCAAACGCCAACTCGGTTCTCTGGACGGCGGACGTGGGCCGCAGCATGCAGGCGAGCTTGCGATCCGGCGAGCAGGTGATGGAGCAGGCGAGCGAGCGGTTTTCGTCGTCCCTTGCCAACGCCGCAAGCGCCAGCGCTTCACGATCGGGCGAGACCTTCGACGCGCGGGCACAGAGCTGGGATTACTCGGCGACGGGAAGCGCGACGGATCGGACCCTGATGAGCGAGGCTCAAGGGCTCGCCCAAAGGTACGAGCAGAGCGGGCTGAGTCAGCAGCAGATGGCGGCGGTGATTGCGGGGGCGGCAGGGATTCCGGGATCAACCGGGGGTGGCGAGGACTCTGTAGCCACCCTGAAAGGCACTCTCTCAGGTCAACTTCGCAGTCAGTACGGGGTGAATCAAGAGCTCAGCGACGCCATCGCGGGCGACATCGCCACACGGGTCACGCAGGACACGGGTTTCGAGGCGCGTCTCGCCGAATCGATCAAGTCAGACTCGGAGACCGGCAGTCGCAACGTCTTCGCCGAGCGGCTCTCCAGCGACGAAAGCTCGCGGTTGGAGAGAGACGCGGGCGATCTCGTCTCGGCGTCCCGCTCCCTGGAACGGGAGCAGTCCCTGACGCGCCGCTACGGGGCTATGGGGAGCTTTGGTGCCGCAGAGATCGGCAACGCTATCGGGGGTCATCCGGCACTAATGGAGCGACTCTACGAAGAGATTGATCGGCGCAATCTAACCGGCGACCACCAGCGGCTATCGAGCGCTTGGAACTACGCGGATAACCTGTCTCCGGACGCCGCTCGTGCAGCGGCGGGAGTGGCGCTGCTGATCGGTCATGCCGACGGGGAAACCGTGCGTCGGTTCACCCCGGCCGAAAACCAGAGCGCGCGCGACGCCGGCTATGACCTGCTCTCCGATGCATTTGGCACCCACGGGCCGGACTTGGACCCTTACAGCAACGCCGATCTGCTCGGACGGGCGCCGGCCTATGGCGAAACCAGGGGAGCGATCGACGAGGCCGGACTGCGGGATCCGCGAGCAGAGTCCGCTGGACTCGCGGGCGCGATCCAGGCGCACCGAAGCTCGGACGATCACCAATACGACCCAGCCGCCGCGGACCGATTCCATGAGGCCAATCAGACACAAGCGTCGGAGCGTTACGAAGCCCAGCGCGCAAGACTCCGAGAGGAGAATCGCGAGCGTCTCGGGGCGACCATCGAACAGCGGGCCATACTCCCGCGATCCAGCGCTCAGGCGGTTCAATACGAGCTTGCGGGAATCTTCGTCCAAATGGCCGAATCCAGGGCATTGGTCCGAGCAGGGGGCGGTGCCGCGGTCCATCAGACGATGGCCGCCGTTAAAGCCTTCGGATCCGAGCTGAGCAGCGGAGCCGGGTTGTTGGCAGCGGTCAAGGCCGGACGGGAGGCCGCCGGAGGAGAGCCCGGATGGGCTCAGGCCCGCGAAACCTTGATCGCGGCGCGCATGCAGCAGATCGCCGGCTATGGCCTGACCGATGCCCAGCAGATGCTTTTCCGGGAGGCCACCGGCTCCCTCTTGTCCATCAGTCCGAGCGAATCCCAGCGCGCCGCGCGCCAAGCCGTGATCGACGAGGCGGGTGTAGAGCGGGGCCAACACATCGCAGACTTGATCGAGCGCTCGGCGTCCTCGCGCGACGACACCGACCTGCGGCTCATCGGGAACTACAATCGCCACGGGGCACCAGCAGAAAAAAAAACTGAGCGGGCAGCGCGAGACGGCCTCGATACCAAGCTTTCGGGATCAGGCGACCACCTGGTAGGCTCCGCGAGTCGGCGGGTGTTGGACCTGATTGCCCATGCGGAGTCCCGGGGCAACTACAACGCCTGGTACGCCAATGCCGGGCAGAGCCGGATCGACCTGTCGGGGTTGACCCTGGACCAAACCCGAGAGCTCCAGCGTGATCTGGTGCGACGGAACGGCGGCTCTGCGATCGGCCGCTATCAGATCATCGACGATACGCTGGATCAGCTTCGGACACGCCTGGGACTGACGGGACAGGAGCGATTCACACCCCAGCTTCAGGACCGCATGGGGTTGCTCCTCGCAAGCGACGCCGGGCTCGAACACTGGCGGAGCGGACGGATAACCGACGAACAGTTCGCCTACAACCTCTCGCAGGTCTGGGCGGGCCTGCCAATGGACGCTACGAATCAGAGCTTCTACGAAGGCACGGCCGGGAATCGCGCAACGGTCAGCTTCACCGCAGTAACGGGGACGCTCAACGACATCCGGCGCGACGGCTAGTTGGCTGCACGGACACGGACATGGAGACATCGTGGTGAAACGCCTCATTCGCGCACTGAAGGCCATACCCCGAAGAATCTGGTGGGTCGTCGCCTTGCCCATTGCCCTCCTGGCCCTGCTGGCGGTGGATCGGCATGTGGCCGGCACGGCTTTCGCGGTCTGGGTCGGCTACCTCGCGCTGACATTCCGACGGCGGCAAAAGTCGAGCCGCACGAGGGCGATGAAGGACAAGGACATCCGTTGGGTCAACCCGTCGACCGGCTTGCCCATGTTCCTCAACGATGTGGGGGGAGTGGATTCGGCGGGTCACTATTATGGAGAGGACCCAGCTCAGAGCCACCACCAACATGAGCGGTGAAATTCGTATTTCGTGAAGGCTGGCTGATTGGTCCGCCGATACAAACGCTCACAGGGTGGAGCTCAAACAGGAGGCTGGTTGCTTCATCTACCCCGCATTCTCGATTAAACAGATTACACAGATATAACCGTGCGGATCGGTTGATTTGCGATCCACTCTAGATCCGCCATCGGCGTGTGACGTGCAGCGATCATCTTATAGCGCAGCAGAGGCGGAACACATTCGATGAATTTTAGTTTTTCCGCTATCGTCTGCCCCATTTTTTCTGGAATTCTTACGGCTTCGCAAAACGCTGATTCTAGTAATCGAGAACGAAGGTCCTCCGCGCTGCTTTCGGCTTTTTCGATGGACACCGAAAAGTCGTCAAAACGAGCCGCGGAATTGGAGCCAACCAGCGCATTCGCAAAACAGGCGTTGACAAGCGTCCCGCCGCAGGTCCACCACCGCACCCCGGATTGGTCGCGTACGAGACTTGTGGTCGTCGGGTTTAGCCATCCGTAATCTCCTCGAAGCTCTTCAAGCTTGACAGTCGCGCGCTTTGAAAGGCAGTCGTCCTCGGCATCGTCCACCAACACCGACTTGACCGCTTGGCAGAGCGTGAAATGCAAAGGCTGTCCTGTCCCAAGCCAGCGCGAGCGACCGCGAAGCTCACTTGGTTCGACGAACGCCTGTCTGCGGTCCCAGTCTACGTACTTGACGATCCATTGACGGCCGCCCAGCACCAAGGTTATGGGACTTCGGTCGCGCATCTGGAAGGTGATCCTATGAACCTGTCCGATCTCGGATCGACCGTGCAGCACCGTAAAAAGCGGCGGGCTGTTGAATACAGAAAAAAGACTGAGAAAGTTCTTTGAACCGAACCTTGACTCCCCTTCTTTCCCGCAACCCAAGACACCGTCCTCGTCAAAGAGAATGCTTTCGTCCACCATGTACCGGAGCAGCTCGGTGATGTCTTGGTTCGAGATACCACCGCGCGCCAGAAGATTCGGAATCCACTCCGACCATACCCACTTTCCTATCCCGCCCTCCTGTAATGACAGGGCCAGCAGCTGCTGCGCGAGCACGTGGTATGGTAGAGGCGGCGGCGAAATGGGCTCGACGAATCCCTCCCGCCACAATCTCACCAGTGCGGTCGCCCTGACGAGCGCATCGTCCGTGGTTGCAAGGAAAAGGCAGTTGCGGGTCGTGCCCGTACGTCTTCCCGTCCGGCCAAGACGCTGCATGAAACTTGCCACCGAGCTTGGGGCATCGATCTGAACCACCCGGTCAAGATCACCTACATCGATACCGAGCTCAAGGGTGCTGGTCGCGACAATCACGCAGTCGTGGCCCGACGAGAACGCAGCCTCGGCCCGTCGACGCTCGTCGGCACTCAGAGAGCTATGGGATACGAAAGTCGCTACGGAGCGGGATCGCAACTCCGCGGCGAGGCTTTCCACCTGTGATCGACTATCGCAAAAAACCAGCCGCTTCTCTCCTCTATGGAGACGCGAGATGACGGTCGCCGCGTTTGCAAGGCGCCCCACGAAATCCACTCGCACGTCCGCGTCGGAGGCTCCGCTTGCCCCCGGGGCCAAAACCCGTCGGCTTCCGCCATGTCTACCGACCAGCCAGGCCAAAAGCTCCTCTGGGTTTCCGATGGTCGCGGACAGACCCAACCGCTGGGGCGTCTTGCCGCTTAGGTAGCTCAAGCGATCCAGTAACCCAATCAAATGCCAGCCTCGGTCATCTCCGGCGAACGCGTGTATTTCGTCGATGATGAACACGCGTAGATCCTTGAAGAACGCGCGATGGTCAACGCGCCTGGAGACCAGGACGACCTCCAAAGATTCGGGTGTGACGAGCAAGACGTCAGGTGGCTCGCGAGCAGTGCGAGATCGCTCGCTCTGGGAGATATCTCCGTGCCACACGTTAACGCGCCGCCCCAGAAGCTCCGCATAGCGGCTAAGCCGTTCCTCCAGGTTGTTCAGCAAAGCCTTGATGGGGCAAACGTAGACGACGCTGAGACCCCGCCAATCGTCAGTGAGCATTCGCGAGAATACCGGCAGGACCGCAGCCTCGGTCTTGCCGCCGGCTGTCGGCGCCAGCAGGAGGGCGTGCTCACCCGCTAGAATCGGGTCGATGGCGGCCTCCTGCAGCGGACGCAGGTTCTTCCACCCCAGGCTGTTGACGATGTGGTGCTGGACGGCGGGATGGAGACGTTCGAAGGGGGTCACGGGTTCAGTTCAGATCGATATCGTCGAGGCTTGGGGCGCGGCGAGCGTCGCGCTCCACGTCGGTCAGCTCGCCGTCCTCGATCGTCAGGGAGTAATGCCGCCTCGGATCGAAATCCGGAAACTGATCGACCCGGTCGAGGACCTCCCCCACCAGCTTCTTCAGGAAGAGGCGCGGCGCCACGCCGACTCGTCCCCCGAGGTTCCCCGTCACTGCGCGTGCCAGGTCATCGATAAAGGCGTCGTTGACCACGCCCTGGAGCCTCGTCTGGTTGGGCTGCCCGATGGCGTAGATGTCGCGAATCTTGCGCCCCACCAAGCCCAGACGCTCCAGATCGAAGCCCGGTAGACGGATCTGAACCGCGCGCGGATTGTCGAATCGGGCCTCGGTTGCGAAATCCACCTGTAGACGCTGGGAGAGCGCTGGCAACCGCTGCACCCCCTGGGGACCGTCGAAGAACGCAGGCGTCCCCGTGATTAGCAAGTACAGCCCCGGGAAACGCCCGGCGTCCACCTCGTCGATGACTTGCCGCAGCGCGTTCAAACTCTTCTCGCGCACATCGCCGCGCACCCGCTGTAGGGTTTCCACCTCGTCCAGTACCAGAACCAGACCGGAGAATCCGGCGTCCCGCAGAATGACCAACAAGCCCTGGAGGAAACTGAGGGCCCCGAAGTGGTCCACGTTGCCCTTGATGCCCGCATACCGCTTCGGCGCCGCACCAACATTGGGCTCACCGGAGAGCCAAGCGAGGATCCCGTCCGCTGTCGCCACCTCCCCTTCCGAAACGGACCGGCGGTAAGCCCTCAGCGCGGTTGAGAAAGACGGGGCATGGCGGTTAATGGCCGCCAAGCGCTGCTCCAAGAGCGCGTTGGTGCGCGCGAGCAAGGCGCCGGTGTCCGCCTCATCAAGCGCCCCCTCCGCAAGCACGTCCTCCTCTAGCGCATAGAACCAGGAATCGAGGACACCCCGTAGCGCCCCCTGAAAAACGTCGCTCGTGGACAAACGCTCGATGAGCCGACGGTAGATGGTCTCCAGGCGATGCAGCGGCGTCTCGGTTTCGGAAATCTGGACCTCGCTGGTGGCGAAACCGGATCGCTTCGCGCGTTCCTGGAGCCAGCGGGAGAAGAACGTCTTCCCCGTGCCGTACTCGCCGCGCACAGCCTTGAACACGGCGGCGCCACTGGATACGCGCCGCAGCTCTTCACCGAGCGCCGCATCGAATCGATCCAGTCCAACCGCGAACGCGTCCAGGCTGCGCTGAGGAACGCTCCCCCGACGCAAGGCGTCGATGATCTCCTGGCGTCTTTGGGGGCTGATCAAGGATCCAGCCGTCAAAGCCCGAACTGGGTAAAGAGCTGCTTCAGATTCAGCTCCAGGGTGTCGGATTGCTCGTCGACCGACAGGACGGCGTAACCCTCAACGTTCAGCAGCCGCCGCAGGGCCGAGAGTACGCCCGGGAGCCGCATCGGGGACAGGTCCAATCGTTTGGCCAACGCCGGGCGCGTGAGCTTGCCGCCACGCTCGTCTAGGGCGGTCAGGATAGCGCGGATGCGTTCCTCCGGCAGGCCTACGCGCGAAGCCATTTGTCGCTGGCTTATCATCGTCGGGGACGCCAGCAGCCGATCGATCCACTCAGGCTGTGCAGCAGTGGCCGCTGCGGCAATCTCCTCCTCTGTCGCGAACAGCCGCCCTTGCTCCCCCGGGCTCGCCGGTCGTCTTGGCTTGGGAACCGGCGCGGGTCCTGCCGCAGATACGCGGACCTCTTCCGCGGCTTCCCACCATGGGGGGGCTTCGGACGGGACTTCGCTCCAGCCTTTGATGGAGATGCCGGCGGGCAGAAAGACCCCCACGGGAATGACCACCTCTTGGGGCGAAGCGCCCCCGTGATAGCCGTTCTTCTTCGAGCTGTAGCGAACCCGTTCGCTCCAGGGGGCAATGAGCTTGTGGCCTTGCGCGAGCATCAGACGGGGGCCGGCAAGCAACACCTCGTCGTCCCGGGGCTTGCCGACGGCCTCCCGCCAGCGCTCGGCGGACTCCTCCCCGCGACCTACGGTCTTGTGCTCCGGGATGTGGCCGTGGTCGCTCACGACGATCAGGGCGCGCCCAGCATCGCTCGCCACGGTGAGTAGCTCTTCGAGAGGCTTGATCCGGTGGACGGTCCAATCGACTCGGAGCTGATCGCCCTTCGCCAGATGGTCGTCCACAGCATTGATGACCACTCCGACCACGCGCTGCTTGTCGTCCGAAATCGCGGAAAGCACGGCCTGCGCGACCCCCGACGACCCATCGGCCGCCAAATCCGACTTGTGATAAAGCACAGGAGGTTTTACACGCAACCCGGCGGCGCACAGAACGGGATGTTTAGAGAATCCGGACTTCTCGTCGTTGGCATTCCCGGCCGAGAGGGTCCCGCAAAGCAGGCTGGTCCGCGACACCTCCGTAACCGTGGGGAGTGCAGCGATGACCGGGAGACGGACCGGGTAATCGAGCCTGTCGACCTCCACCCATCCGCGACGAAACAGATCAGCCTGTAGCTCGCGAGCGACGGCCATCCCCATGCCATCGATCACCACCAGAAGCACCGGATGCGATCTCGCAAAAAGTCCGAGCACGCGCTCGATGAAACGCTCCACCGGTATAACGGACTGGTCGTGCGACCCGGTCTTGGTCCAATTGGAGAGGAGCTCTCCGAAGCGCCGGTTCTGGTTTTCCCTGATGGCCGTGATGGCGTGCCATAGGGCGTCATACGCCTTTGCCAAGGGCGCCAACGGGTCGCCTTCCCAAATCCGGGCGCGCGCCCAATCCACATAACCACCCTCGAGCCGGTAAGCTCGGGCCGCCTCAGCCAGAGAGCCCGCCCGGGCCGGGTTCTCCATCTGTTGGAGCACGAGCCAGCGGGCGAGCCGGACCGCCATCTCGATCCCTTCCACCCGGGCGATGTCGCGCACGAACAGCGCATGATCGAGCACGGATTCAGCCGCCGTGGTGAGACGGGTCAACGCCTTTTCGGACTTGCCCTCAACCGTCTCTCTCAATACAACCGCGAGCTCCGCCAGCCGCTGATCAAGCCCTGCCGATAGGAAGCGGCTACCCCGCGCACTCGCTGTCGCCCCCAAGTCGGCGAGCAGTTCATCCGCCCGCTTCAGCATCGGCTGTAAGTCCTTCAATGGACACTTATTCAGTTTCCGCTGAATCACGGTTTCAGCAGCGTCTGCCCACACAAGTCCAACGGCAACGGTTAGCTCTCCCCCATCCAGCCTGGCCTCGAGCTTTCCCGTAGCCTTCGTCGCGGCCCCGTCGCCCCGGCCATCCGCCTCGAAAAGCACCCGCGCCACCAGACCAATCGCGAGCGTGCTCTCCCCATGCGGACCGGTCGCGCCTTCAAAAACCGTCCGCGCTCCCACCCCCGCAGCGCGCTCTACTGCTTCGCCCAAGCTCTTCAACATCTCTGGCGCAAGGGCACCCGCGAGCTGGCGCTTGGCGGCATCGAGGCTCCACTCGACCCATGCCTCGGCGTCGCGATCACCGTTCGACAGACCCAGCAGCGTCTTGAATAGAAGTTCCCAGACTAAATCGGCTTGAATGAAACCGCTCGGCGCTGGCGGGTAGCCACCCTCCGGCTCCGCTTCCAGGAGCGCCCGGGCTACCCAAGCGTGGTGCTGGACCAGACGCGGATCGACGAAGCGAGCGCGGAACCGGTCCTTGAGAAGCTGCCAGGGCTCAATGGCAAAGAGCTGCCGCTTGGCAAGCCGTCCCAGGACGTCGGCACCCAGCTCCGACTCGCCGACGGGCGTGAGCAGCACCATCGGGGCGGACCCCTCCGGCACCCCATCCAAGCGCTCGCGGATATCCAGCACGGAGTCGCTGCGAACGACTGCAAGCTCCGCCTCGCCGACGCGCAGCGTGTCGCCAAGCTCCACGGTCAGTGGTGTCTTGATTGCGACGACGCGCGCATCCGGCACCTTGCCCAAGATGGCCGACACCTGCGCGCGAATCTGTGCGGGCGTGGGGACCATCGTCATCAATGCGGCATCAGGGCGCCCGCGGAACACGATTCACCACGAAGGCACGAAGAACGCGAAGGAAAAGTGCTGAAGTAAGAGATCCTCTTCGTGTACTTCCTGGTGCAACAAGGCGATATCGAATCGTCATATGTTGGCGTCATAGCTCAGCGTCGTCCTTGTACAGGCTCCAGCTCAGGTCGAGCTTTAGGTCCGGCTCCACCTCCAGATTGGCTTGAAGCTCCCGGAGGAGCCGCGTCGCCTCGGCTGCGGCAATCCCATTTCCGGAAAAAGAGTCCTTCACAGACTTGCTGGTCCCTTTACCAGAATGGCTACCGCGTTCAGGACCGATGCCGCCACCTCCCGGCGACTTCGGGGGCGTCAACAACCGAATCGCATCCCACTCCAATTTCGACAGGCGCGGCTCCAGGGCGATCGCGTACTCGTCGTGAGTCAATGCCTCGGTGAGCTGTGCGATAACCCCTTCGGCCGCGGCCTTTCGCTCGTCGCTCAGCGACGCGACGCCCTGGAACAGCTGCCACTTGGTATTCTCGATCGCGCCGCAAACCGCCCCCGCCTTCCTGTAGCTCGTGCCCATGGCGTCCAGAGAGGTCTCGACCTTCGCATGTGCGAGAACTTCGACTCGCCGTTTAGTATCGCCATCCCCCGTGATGCCGCGCGCCATCGCCAAAACGGCAGTCGCCGTTCGGTGCCGTGCGCAGGAGCCAATAGCGATTCCCCAGTCGCTACAGAGACCTTCCAGCCGATCCCTGACGGTCTGACACGGCTCCGCCGTCGTAGTAGCTGCGTCTTTTAGCTTGGTCGCGAGGTCGCTTAAGTTGCTGGCGTTGCGGAGCGGCGAAACGGTGATGCCGAAGACCCTCCCGGCGCGTTGGATCGCCTCATCCCAATCCGCCTGGCTCGGCAGCGCCTGCTCTCGGAGCTCCAGCTCATCGGGGAGATCCTCCAGCTTGGGCTGATAAGGCCCACCGTGCAGAAAGAAGGAGCGGTTTGCCTGGTCGGCGTAGAACAGGATCACCAGGTTCTGGGCCTGCAACGGCAGGCCCATGGGGTTCGGCTCGTCTAGGGCGACGCGCAGCTTGCCCACCGTGATCTGGCCCTGCAACCGCTTATTGAAGTGGTCGTACCAGTGGCGGCCGAGCGCGAAGTGGGTCTCTCCCATATCGCCGAGCCTCAAGGGTACGGCAACCTGAAGCATCGTGGGCCGCAAGGCCTTGTCCACCGCAATGCGCCCATCGGGGACCTGAGCGGCACGCTCGACCTCTGCCTGCACCTTGCGCAAGACACCCAGCTTGATCTCGGCCCCAAACCGGGGATGTGCCGGGTACTGGCTCTCCACCATCTGGAACAGCAGGTGCTCCAGTGCCTTGCCAAGGTTCGCGCCTACTGGCGCCTCGGGTGTGAAAGAGGGATCGAGGGAGTGGAAGTGGCTGTCCGGGGTGCAAGACCCGTCGACAGACCCCGGCACCGGTGTGTCCACCCCGTAGGCCCCCTCCAGGTAGCGGATGAGCCGCTGGCGAAGCGAGCTCCGCTGGTTGCGAAGCAACTCCCGAGCTTGGGCCTGTTCGATGGCCGCGAGGTGCGACGCATAGCGCCGGAAAGTCTCGTCGCTCTTCAGGATGTCGTCCAGCTTGACCAGAGTCCCCAGGTCCTTCTGCGCCTGCACGCTCAGGAATGCGGGGAGCCAGACCAGAGTCCGTGCGGGCTTCCCGTCCTGACGAAAGTCATCCAGACGCGCCTGGTCCTCCGTCGGGCTGTGGCCCGGGTCATCGAACGGAAAGTCGATGACCGCCTTGCGGCTCCCGCCTTTAGTCGCCAGGGTCTCCAGGGTCAGCTCGCGTACATTGCCGAAGATCACCTGGAAGCTGCGCCGCGTGCCGCGCCAGAGGATCTCATGCTCCAGGAACAGGTCATCCTGGTCCGCGATGCCGAGCTGCTCGAACAACAGCTCCCGTACCTTGCGGCGGCGGTTTCCGGGATTGTCCACCGCCTGGGCGTTGGCGAGGATGCCCTCGGTATCCACCCCGGACAGGTGCAGAGTCACGGTCGGGTCGGCCTCGTCGCCGACCTTGATCTCGCCCACCTGGGCTGCCCAGTTGCGCACCCGACGCAGCACCTCCTGTTTCTCACGTCCCGGGATGGGTGCGGTGATGCTGCCGTGATTCAGCGCCGCGAGCCGCGCCGCGTTAAGTCCCTTCAGGCTATCAACCTGAGGTACCAGGGCCGCGAGCAGCAGGGTCTTGATAAGGCGGTCGTCGGCGCGGAAGGCGCGCGCCTTGGAATCGTCGTAGGGCAGCGCCTTCACATCAGCGGCCGTGACGCCGTGCTCCTTCTCCAACATCGGCAGCAGCTTCTGATGGTAGAGCCGCTTGGCGTTCTCGAAGTGGATACGCATGCCCTCGGTGAAGGGCTCGTCTCCCTCGGCTATCACGTCGAACAGGTCGCCCGCCGGCACGATCTGGCCCAGCTCCAGCGTGTCGCGCTGGTTCACCAGCAACTGCAACATTACCTTGAGCGCCGTTCGCTCCCGCTGCAGCACCGAGGAGACCGCGATCAGGGTCTCCACCAGCGCGGGGCTGAATGGGTAGACCTTGCGAAACACGCCGCGATCGGCGTTGGGCGTGAGTAGGACGCTCAGCACCTCCTCGCGGATACGCTCGGTCTGCTGCCAGGCCTGCTCGATCTGCTGGCGGGCCGCCTCGCTCTTTGGGTGCAGGACGCGCCGCGCCGCGATCTCGGGGAGATTGCGGTCCTCCAGGGTGATGGTGTCGAAGCGGGCCTCCCACCAGCGCAGCACGTCCGCGAAGCCGAGCTGCTCGGCACCCGTGACCCCCTCACCCACCAGCTCCCGCAGGTCCCGCTGGCGGGCCACGAAGCTCACGATGGGGATGGGTCGGTCGGCGCTCTCCGCCTCCACCAGCTTGGAGACCTTGGGCCCTTCCGCATTCAGAAACTTCTGGTCCGCTGCGTGGGTAGCGAGCCACAGGATCAGCTCGTCCAGGAACAGCACCAGGGCGTCGTAGCCCAGGGACTGGGCATGGCGGCTGATGATCGCGAGCCCATCGTCCAGGGAGACGAACGCCTCCTGGCTGCCGCGCGCGACCTCTTTGTAAGACTGGAAGAACTCCTGCACCAGCGCACCGATCAGCCGGCTGCGGTCGTCGGAGCCGGGCGGCGCCTCCAAGGCAAGCTCGAAGCTGGTGGCGTCCCAGTCTGCCTCCAGGTCGCCCCAGCCGCCGCCACCACCGGCTGCACCCCGGTTCAACCGTTCAAAGAAAGCGGCATCCCCGAGGGTCTTGCGAAGCTCCGCCGCATCGCGGAACAGCCCGGCGGCCCGGTAGACGCCCGGGATCGGCGCCCCTGGATGAAGGTCCAACACCCGCTTCACGTAACCTCCGAGCACGGCGGCCTCCATGCTCGGCTGCCCGATCATGTGGTAGGGGACCAGTAGGAAGCGCTTGCCCTCCAGCCAGGGGTTGTGCCGGGTGACGACCTCCGCCAGCCCCGACTTCGACTTCGCGGCTGGGTACTGCTGCAGCAGCAGGTGCAGCACCGCCATGAAGTGGCTCTTGCCGGAGCCGAAGCTCCCGTGCAGATAGGCGGCCTTGCTGCTGCTGGACTGGATAGCGCCCTTGATGAAGTCCAGGGCGTCGTCGAAGTTCCGTGCAAGCTCCGGGGTCACCACGTAGGGGCGCAGGGTCTCGTCCGGATGCTCTACGCCCTCGGTGAGCTTCAGGACGAAGTCGCCGCCGTGGACCTTTTCCGGGAGGTCGATGAGGTCCTTGATGTAGGTAGTCATGCGCTGTCAAGCGTTCTTCTTATGGAAAATGGAGTTTCACCACTGAGGCGTAGACGCCGACCCAGCTTATTACTGAATCGGCCGAACCCCGCCGCGCCGACCGATCGAAGCGGCGACCCGGAACAAATCCGGTATATCGACACGCTCATCATCAACGCGGCGAATGACGCCGATGCGCTGTAACTCCAGGATCATGGCGGCTTCCGGTCGAGCGGAGCCGGGGGCATCCAAAGCATGCGGCGGAAGATAGAAACGCTCGTCGTCATCTGGACTAGTACTCAAATGCTCGAGCTCCAAGGCGTCCGCTTGCCTCTGTTCGATGCTGTGGACAACCCCCGACTGGCTCCAACGCTGCTCGATTTCCTCATCCCTGCACGGCACCGTTTGCCCTTTTAACGGCTCCAGGACCGTCTGAATCCAAGGGTAGTCCTCGCCGAGCTCCTGCACGCGCACGCGGGACGCATCCTGCACGCCGCGCTTGATGCCCTCCCAGTGCAGAACCTCTTTGTGTCCGCGCGTCAGCGTCTCGCGCTGGGCCTCACGGATCGCGATCAGAAAGCTCCGCGGACTCACCTGTCCTTTCGCATCAGCCAGGTGGTTCGGCAGCCAGGTGTAGGTTCTCCCCCGACGCCGGTTCGTACCCATGTAGGGCGTTGCCATGTCATGCAGCACGTCCTGCTGTAACGCTTCGTCTTGGCGCAGCGACTGCGGGAGCGGATAGACCTCGACGTTCGCCGCCTCCGTGGCGTTGAACCTCAGCCGATGGTGCCGACTGACCCAGTCACGGAACGACTCCGCTTCCGTGCCGTGATTGCACAGCCAGTGCCAGAGCAAGCCGTAGAGGTCGACGCGGCGCCACTCCAGGTTCACGCGGCCGTGGTGCAGCTTCGACGAATCGGGGAACTGCCAGATAGTCCGGTCTTCCCACATGTCAGGGCGCAGGAAGATCTTGGCCTGGATGCCCGGCTGACCCTTTAAATCCAGGCAGACCTGCAACAACCCGCGGACGAGCTCCCGGATCGCCTTCCAGTCCGCGCCGGTACGATCCAGCGCATCGAAAACGACCAGATGCCTCTTGTTCTCGGCGTTCAACCGATCCGATATTCGATTCAAAAGCCCTTCTTCCCGCTCGGGATCTTCCGCCACATAGCGGACCCGTGCGACCCAGTCCTCCCCCGGAAGATCGTCGCCGTAACGTGCCGTCAACTGGTGCAGGATCACGGCACGCCAGATGTCCTCGGCGGCGAAACCTTCCTCTCTAAGCCGCTGCAAGACCCGTCGCGACGGATGATCCTGGTTGCGCGTCGATACTGAAAAGCCCCAGCTCGTCTCCACGCGATCGAGCCGCAGCCGCGGCAACTGGCCATGGATCAGTCCACGCGTCACCGAGCTGTTCAGAGCGGCACTCCAGAAACTCTTGCCGGTGCCGCGATCGCCAACGACGATCGTGCTGTCTGGATCCAGTGCCCGCTCGTGCCCCAGCACCACGAACATGGCACGGGGATCAGGCTGCTCGGTCGTGGCCGCCATGGTCTCCGGCAACTCAGCAAGGGACCGGCGGACCGCGTCCACGGGAAACAGGTCAACCGACATCGATGTCTCCGAGAATGCGCTGATCCAGCGCAGCGGCAAAGGTGCCAAAGGTCGCATTCACCGCGGCCTCAGCCTCCGCATTCAGATGTTCCAGAGGGTTGAACCCTTCAAAGCGCGGGTCCCAAAGAATCGTCAGCGGATAGTGAGGGGCCGAATCCTCCCCCTGAGCAAAAGTGAATACCTCCGCCGGAGCGGTCTCACCGGGCCCCTCATCCGCGGGGGCTTCATCGTAGAGGCAATCTAGCCAAAGCTGGTAGGCATTGGAGAGAAAACGCTCCACAGCAGTCTGTGTCTGCCCGGCCTTCGCATGAACCATCTTCAGACGCAGGCGCCAATCGTCGTCCACGTTGGCCTGCCTGAAATGCGCCATCTGCGCAAGCTGGGCCAACAGGAAGCGGTACCCCTCCCACACGGTCGGCTGATCCGTCGCGAACAGCAGCACATCCGCATCAAGGTGCAGCACGGCCGCCGCCGCGCTCTCATGCAGTCCGGCACGGCTGTCGATCAGGACAACATCCGGCCCGACGCGGGTCTCCAACTTGGCGACCAGGCGCCGCACCCGCCCCGCGAGGCTCGATCCCCCAACCGGTTCGTCGGACTCCAGATAGGCACGGGCCAGCTTGGCGACGAAGCCGCCAGGATAGGCATTGGTGATTCGTCCCGTCGCCGGCACCACCCAAAGGCCCGGGCTCGACGACAAGGGCGACTGTGCCAGCATACGGTCGAGCATCGACTCAGCCACAGGATTATCCAAGAGGTCCTCAACCAACCAGTCAAGCACGCCATAGTCCGGACGGTCCCCGTCCGGCAACAGCTGCGCCCCCAGGCCGGGCGCCTCCAGATCCAGGTCCACCAGCAGCACGGTCTTGCCCTGTTCAACCAGGTGGCGTCCCCAGAAAAACAACGCGGTACTCCGCCCTACTCCGCCCTTAAGACTAAAGAATGCCACCCGCGGCGGATGCCCCGCTTCTTGTTCCTGCTCAGGTTCCTGCGCCCAATCCTGCCCGATCACGCGCCGTTCGATGAGTCGTGCGGCTTGCCCATCGACAAACTGAATCAGCACCGGCTCCTCTAGAATTGCGGATCCGGATAGTGTCTCCCGAAAGCGCACCAAACCACTGTCCACACCCGGGCTGTAGACTCCGAGCACATCAGCCAGCGCGGGCCTCGTGGCAGCCAATGCGGAATCCTCGACCGCATCCGGCACCACGACGAACAACCGTCCATTCATGTCGCGAATGAACCGTACCTGGGCGATGTCGATCTCCGGGAAACGCCCCGTCAACAGCCTCGCCGCCTGGGGTAACGCCTCATCGAAGGTACAAAGGCTGCTCATATTCCGCTCCTCACACCGGTCGCATGGAGCGTACGCCGGCAGTGGTCCCGATGCACCGCCGAGCTCTCGGCGGTAAACACCTCCGTCGGCCAGTAACGGTTGCCGATCTCCCAACCCAGCATGTACCCGGTGGTGTTCAATAGCTGGCGAATACCGTTGTGCTTCTTGCCAGACAACATGCGCAAGACGTCGTCGCGAAGCTCCGGCAAGTGCTTATGTGGCACTGCCGCGAGCCCTGGATGTCCACTGAGCAACACCTTCAACGCGCACTCGGCGCCCAGGCCGAACAGATGACAGGCATTGGCGAATCGCTGACCGTTATGCAGCGTGTCGCCATCGACAAAACAACGCTCCGCAGCGTCAGCGTAGGCTGCCCTCTGGGCCTGATTGGCGACAGCGCTCATGTCTTGCGCCGTCCCCGGCGCACCGGGGCTGGCGGCGTCCATGCGCGAAACTGCTCCGGCGTCAACCGGAGTTCGCGGGCCTCCTCGGACACAAAGCTATCGAAATAGTCGCCCATGCGCGCGCCGCTGAAGTTGGGGTCGGGGTTGTTGTGCCATTGTTTGATCCAGGGGATCAGTTCCAGGAGGCCGGCGAGGAGCGGCGTCAGGCGCTCGGGGGTCCAGCCTTCCTGCTCCTTCAGGTTCAGGGAATAGGCGGCGAGGGCTTGGGATTGCTGGAGATGATCCCAGCCGGCCCAGCCGACGACCCAGGAGGGGTCGGCGGCCTTGGAGCAATGGGGGTAGCTGACGAAGCGCTCCTTGGGTACGTCCAGCGCGCCGCGCAGGCGCCAGTAGGTGGGGTTCAGGAAGTCGGCGGATTGGTACTTAGGCGGCGGGGGAATGTCGCCGATCTCCTGCTTTTGGCGCCGCTTCGGCTCGGCCTCCATGGCCTGCTTGTTGTAGGGTGGGTCAAGGGCCGCAGCCCCGGACCCACCGATTGGCGGCGATTGGTGGGTCCGCTGCGCTTGACCCACCCTACTCCGGAATTCGGCGTCGACCTCGGCGTCGATGGCGTCCTCGCGGCGTTGGAGGTCCCAGGTGCGTTCCCAGAGCTCCCGTTTGCGGAGGCCCGTGGGCTTGTAGCGCAACACCGGGAGGAACGGGACGGCCTCGCTCTCGACCAGCTCGGCGACGAGGGCGTGCACGTCGAAGTCGGGATGACCCCGGTACAGCTCCGCGACCCGCATGAAGTCGGTGTCGCGCCCGGCGCGGTCGGCCAAGCGGCGAGTGGTCTGGATCTCCAGGTCGGGCCAGTAGGCCGGGGTCTCCAGGCGGTCCAGCAGCCGGCCGCGGAGCGCCCGCTGCTCCCGAGCCTCCCAAGGCTCCTGGTTCCAACGGCGCTTGTATTCCGGGCGCTCGATCAGGCCGACGTTGCGGTCCCGCTCGATCAGGGCGATGCGCCGCTCCACCAGCCGCCGATAGTCCTCGGGCCAGTGGGCGGGGAGCTCGGTGATGGGCGTTGAGCGGTGGCGCTCGAACCACGTGGTCGTAAGCTCTCCGGAGCCCATCTTGCGGGCCATAAGGATCTCGAAGGCGCGCTCGCCGAGGTTGATCTCGGGCACCGATGAGGGGTCCAGGGTCAGCTCGCCCTCCGTGATCCCGTAGAGTCGGTAACACCGCCAGTCCAGCTCCTCCTGCAGGGCGATCATGCGGCGCCGGATGGACTCGGATCTGCGGCGCGCGCCATCGAGGTCGTTGCGGGTGGGTATGGACATCCCGATCAGCCGTGGACGATCAACTTGTCGCGGCTCAGCTCGACGAAGCGATTCGCCTGTAATGCCGACGCGATGGCGGGAAAATTGCGCTCCAGCAGCCGCTCGAGCTCGACGTTGCCCATATTGCGGGTGGGGATCGGCAACAACCTCGGCGGTCGTCCGGTCAGCAGGTGCGAAGCGGCGAAATCGCCGTCCTTGGTCACGACAACGCGATCTTCCCGGCACGCGAGCTCCATGATCTCGACATCGGGCGTGCGATTGCCCTGCTCGAGATCGAGGGTATGCAGCGCGTCGAAACCGCGCGTGCCAAACCAGCGCGCCAACCGCTTCGGGAGCTGGGCGTCCACGACGAGTCTCATGCGGCCAGGGGCTCGATGCGCTTGGTATGCGCCACCTTCGCCGCGAAGGCCAACGCGGCCAGGATGTTCTCCCGCTCCAGGTCCTCGTAATCAGCGAGAATGTCGTCGATGGTCATCCCGCCCGCGAGCCACTCCAGCACATTCTCCACGGGATAGCGCAGCCCGCGAATACAGGGCTTACCGTGACACACCGCCGGGTCGATCGTGATCCTGTCGTTCATTTGCAGGCTCCAGCCGAATAGTCATCTCGAATTGCACCACGAAGGCACGACGGACACGAAGATTTCATTCGCAGTCATCCTCCGTGCGCTTCGTGCCTTCGCGGTGAATCTTGTCCTCACCGAGTAGCGCCGCCGGCGAGCAGTCCGCCACCTCCCGCGCCAGCCGGTCCAGCTCCCGGGCGAGGTCGAGTGGCTTCTCGTCGACGACGGGGAACTGCTTGAGTCCGGTACCGGTGAACTCGTAGAAATTCTCGAAGGCGTCGGTTGTCTGGCGGGCGCCCTTGGTGTCCACCGTGCTGCCCTTGTTGTGGAACACCTGCTTCATCCAAAAACAGGCGGTGGAGCTGTTGAGCAGGCCGATCAGGGCCAAGTGATCGTCCTCCGTCGCCCCTGCCGGCAGCTTGATGACCGGCGCGGATCGGTTGAACACCTTCCCGCCCCGGTCGAGCACGAAGTGGTTGTGGGTGGCAACGAAGGCGAAGGGGATGGACAGTGGCGTGCGCAACTTATCGCGGTAGTGCTCCAGATGGATATACCAGGGTTCGTCGCGATCGAAAAACGTCTTTCCGAACACGGTACGGTTCTGGAGCAAAGTCCGCCACGTCCAAAGCCAGTGGGTGACAAGGGGTGCGTCTCCCTCGATGGCTTCACCCGCAAGGGCATCGTACGGGTAAATGACCTCGGGCAGCTCCTCAGCAGCCCAATCCCGCAGAGCCTCGCCGATGGAAAATGGAACGGTATGAGCAACGAACCCGAATCGCCTCGCGGATCCCCTATCGGTAATCCAGACATCATCTTCGCCTACCACGGTGGTACGCCCGATGGCTTCAATAAACTGCATTAGCCTTGCCGAAGAGGCTGACTCAACGGCTTCGTTCAGGTCTGCAGCACCGCCACCTCCGATGCTCCAAGGATGCCGCGAAAAAACCTGACGCTGGGTATCAGCACAACTGACCCACTCGCTCTCGCTCCCCGCCCGATCCACCTGTGAGACGATCGCGCTCCAGACGAGACCCTTTGAAGCATCGTCAGGTGTCGAAGGCTCCCCTTTGATCCCCATGACCGTGCGCGCCGCATCCCCCACCGGCGCCCGGTCGCGCCCGAGCAGGATGACCGTCGGCGTTCCGTGCCCCGGAATATAGGCTCCCGAGGTATCGATCACATGGGTCAGATCCACCCCCGGGAAAAACTCCTCGATCAGCTTCTTACCAAACTCCCGCTTCATAAAGCTGTTGGCCGTGATCATGCCAACGAACCCGCCAGACCCCTCCCCCTCAAAACCCTTCGTGTCCTTCGTGCCTTCGTGGTGCAAATTCTTCAAGGCAAGCTGGAAGAACCGCTCCGTAAACGGCACCGCCAGCGAATACTGCCGGTGACAGGTCCGATAGCGGTCACGATAGAGCTGGTTCAGCGCCTTGTCCTTCACGGTGATATAGGGCGGGTTGCCCACCACCGCGTGGTACTGCTGCCCCAGGATACCGTTCAGCGCCTCCAGGTCCTCGGCGAAAAAGGCATGCCCGATCCCGGCCCGCCCCGCGAGCTGCTCGGCCCCGCTGCCGATGTCCAGCTCGGCGGATTTCCGCCCCCCGGCCGACAGGCCATCGGCGGCAGTCAGGAATCGCCGCCCATGCAGCAGGCTGTCCCCCGCCGCGACGTTGACGTGAAAGGCAGGCGCCTCCTCCCGGCGAATGGAGTGCACGCCGCTCGCCTTCAGCGCAGCGATCAGCAGCCGGAAGCGGGCGATGGCGACGGCGTAGGGGTTTAGGTCCACCCCGAAGACCTGGTCCAGCGCCCGCTGCGCGAGCGACCGCGGATTGGTGCCGGGCTCGTGGGCGACCCACCGCTCGAACAGCCGCTGGAATGCGCCGAGCAGGAAGTGGCCGGAGCCACAGGTGGGGTCGATGAGGCGCACCTGCTGGAAGCCGAATTCCTCGACGGCGGGCGTCAGGGTGCGGTCGAGGATGAATTCCTCGACGAACTCGGGGGTTTGCAGCAGGGCGTATCGCTTGCGTGCCGCCTCGGAGAGATCCTGGTAGAGGTCGCCGAGAAAACGCGTATTTAAACCCACACCCCCAGAGGGCGAGAGGGCATCCGTGAAGTCGTGGACCAGCGCGCCGGTGTCCGGATCCATCCGCTGCCAGAAGCGCAGCAGCTCGGTCGCCCCGTCGCCGGTGGGGCCCACGGCCCACAGGGGATTGTGCTTGGGGTCGAACAGCTCGGCGGCGGCCGGCAGGCCGCGGACCTGCTCGAAGCAGTGGAGGAGGTAGTCCCGGTCCGAATGGGTGCGCCTGTCCTCGTCCTTGAAGTAGAGCTCGTGCTCGTCCAGCGCCCGCTGGCGCCGCTCACCCGGACCGGACAGCAAGGGGGTCGGAATAAGTCGGTTGTCCTCCAGGAACCGCACGAACACACAGCCCAGGATCCAGGCCACCGCCGCCTGGGTGAGGAATTCGTCCCGCCAGACCTCGTAGGCATCCCCCATGCGCCCAGCGTCCTTCGCCGCGCGGTACTGCCCGCGTAGATTGGCGTCGATTTCCGCCACCTGCCCCACCCGCTCGCGCAGGTCCCCCTCCAGCCCCTTGAGCAGGCGCTGCAGGTCCTTCAATAGCTGCGGTGCGTTGATCATGGTTCAAATTCGAATTTTCACCACGAAGGCACGAAGGACACGAAGATCCGATTCGTAGATTTCCTTCGTGCTCTTCGTGCCTTCGTGGTGCAACTCTTCTCTTCCATCAAAGAACGAAACGCTTGATGCCGTCTCGCAGCCGAGACACGTTGAAGTTGATGAGCAAGCCCACCGGAACGCGTGCAATGCGCATGTAGGTCAGCAACTGAGCCTCATGGATCGGGAGCAGTCTCTCGACTGCCTTGAGCTCCAGGATGAGTCGATCGTCAACGAGAACATCGATCCGATAGCCGCAGTCCAATCGCACACCTTTGTACTCGATGGGCAGCGGATGCTGCCGGCGATGAGGAAGCCCCTGGAGATTCAGCTCCTGAACCAAGCATTCCTCGTAGGCGCTTTCCAATAGACCCGGCCCGAGCGCCTTGTGGACCTCGATTGCGCAACCAATAACCTGATGCGATAAAGAGTCGAACTCCAATCGCATATCCCCCTTCGTGTCCTTCGTGCCTTCGTGGTGCAATCCCTTTCTCCACCAGCTCCGCCGGGGTCACAGCCTGATTCCCTCTCTCGCGATGCTTCTGATCAGCCTCGGGTTCGCAGCATGATCAGGGTCTTCCCACTCGTCCTCCCAAACGGGCAGTGGCTGGATCAGGACCCCGGTTTCCAGCAAGACCTCGTAGGCGATGTCGGCCAACGCGAGCTTGGTGTCGAGAAATGCGCCGCGCCGCCCGTGCAGCAGGACGGCGACATCCGCGTCGCTGTCGGGGCGATGATCGCGCCGCGCCCGGCTGCCGAAGAGAATGGCTCCGTCGAGCTCATAGGCATCAGACACGCGCTGAACGAACAGCCGCACGGCGCGGTCGGTTTCCGGCTCGACTATGGGTGACGATCGTTGTGTCATGCCGTCAGCTTAACCGCCCCATTGCCCCAAGTCCCCAGATCCACCGCAGCTGCACCGCGAAGGCAAGAAGGGCACGAAAATTTCGTCTCATCGGGATTCCTTCGTGGTCTTCGTGCCGTCGTGGTGACAACTACCGAACCGCCGCGACGATGTCGGTCTTGGCGAAGTCGTCACCCTTGTACAAGAGCGGCTCTCCGCGCTGCTTGGCGAGCGCGTAGGAGAAGCAGTCGCCGAAGTTCAGGCCCGCCGCATGGCGTCCGCGCCCGTAGCGGAGCCAGGCGTCATAAGCGCCCCGCGCCAGCGTGTCGTCACAAGGAACGGTCTCCACCCGCGCGCGCATGAGTAGCTCGGTCATAAGAGCGTGACCCTCACCACCGAGCCGCGCGGTGATCACCATGGATGACTCGACCCAGGTCGGGCCACTGATGGCCAACTCGGAGGCGGCGGCAAGCGCGGTCGCGAAGCCCGCCGCCTCCGGCTCGCCGAGCAGGATGCAGACCAGTGCTGAGGTATCGACGACCACCACTCAGCCCGGCAGTCCATTTTCGCCGTAACCGAGTATTTCGTCATCACTCCGCCGGTCTTGAACGGGCAATGCAGCGGCTCGTCGGGCGATTTCCATGATGTCCCGGGCAGTGGCGCGAGCAACAGGGGCAGCGGCGTCTCCCCGGACCTCCTCGAGCAATGCGATGACCTCCTTGTTGACGGAGCGATGGCGGGAGGCGGCCCTTTGCTTGAGCCATGAATGCAGCTCAGCGGGGACATCGCGCAGCGTGACGTTCGGCATAGCGCACCTTGATGTCACAATGATGTCGGAACGCTACCACTCAAGCGCCAAGGGCACAAGGCCGGGACGTTAACCGGAGATGTGCTTGTTTTCACCACAAGGCACGAAGGACACGAAGATTATTTCTCAAGCATCCTTCGTATCCTTCGTATCCTTCGTATCCTTCGTACCTTCGTGGTGCATTTCTCTTCCTCGGAAGCAGTCATGACGCCAGCGCATGCGGCTGGTGGGCCGCGAGCCAGAGGTCCGGAATACGGGCCCACTGGGCGCTGGTGAAGACGGGTACGGGTTGGCCATCGAGCGTGGGCTTCTGCTGTTGGCCGTCAGATGGGATCAGGACCCACAGGCCCCGGGGGCCGCCCTCGCGTCCGGTCGCCAGCATCAGCTCGCCAAGGAGGCTCATCGCCCCGTAACGGGCAAGCAGGCCCGGATTGGTGAGGAGCACAGGGCGCGGGGCCTCCGCGAGCTCGGACTTCACCCGGGGCAGCGCCGAGCGCACGACCCGCTGCAGGTTGCCCCAGTCGCGGCTGGCGTCGCGCTCGATCGCGGGCACCGAGTCGGCCTTCAACACCATGCGCCAGTCGATGCGCTTCTCGCCCGCGAAGACCTTCATGTGGCGAATGAGGAGGCTGTCCAGGCTGCGGACCTCGACGGGGAAACGGGCCGCGAGGATACGTTCGGCCAGGACCGCGTGCCCGGGAGAGACCACGAGGGCGAGGAAGTGCTTATTCTCCACCGAATAGCGCAGGCGCTGCTCGAACTGGTCGACCTCGATCTTGTCGGCAGGTACCTCTTCGAAGCGTCGCCCGACGCTGGTGATGCGTGTGAGCATCGTGGCGGAAACGACGGTCGTGAATTCCCGAAGGGGCGAGACGTAGGCGCCCTTCCCTCCCCGCGCCTCCGGCGCCCACTTGAGCTCGCTGCCCGCCTCTGAGAGCAACGCGTCAAGGTCCGGGCGGTCAGGCAGGGGCTCGGCCTCCGGGTATCGGCCCGCGACGCGCTCCCGGACCTGTTCGGACGTCAGCTCTTTGGCGCCCGCAAGGGCGCCCAGGGCGAGCTTGAGTGCGCGGGTGGCGGGCATGCCGCGCGGATAAAGCTCCAAGCGGCTGGAGAGTGCGGCGTTGCGGGAGGTGACGGCGGCGAGCTGAA